>CAZMVP010000001.1:0-15745 GCA_964569355.1 uncultured Chromatiaceae bacterium
TGAACGGAGTGGATGCCGTGGCGCTCGCCACCGGCAACGACTGGCGCGCCATCGAAGCCGGGGCCCACGCCTATGCCGCGCGGCATGGCCGCTACGACTCGCTGACCGAATGGTGGGCGGATGAAGCCGGCAACCTGCGAGGCCGGATCGAGCTGCCGATGAAGGTCGGCATCGTCGGCGGCCCACTGGAAACCAATCCCGGCGTGGCGATGAACCTGCGCCTGATGGCGGTGGAATCGGCGACCGAGCTCGCCGAAGTCATGGCCGCCGTGGGCCTTGCCCAGAATTTTGCGGCGCTGCGCGCGCTCGCCACCGACGGCATCCAGGCCGGCCACATGACGCTGCACGCCCGCAGCGTCGTCAAGGCAGCCGGGACGCCGGCGGAGCTGTTCAACGCGGTCCTCGAACGGGTGATCCAGAGCGGGGACATCAAGGTCTGGCGGGCGCAGCAGATCCTCGAGGAGCTGCAGGCACAGGCGCCGCCGACCGGCCAGACCACGCGACGGGCGGTCACGGGCCAGGCCGCCGGCGAAGGCGTGGGCCACGGCAAGGTGATCCTGCTCGGCGAGCACGCGGTGGTGCACGGCCGACATGCGCTGGCCTGCCCGGTACCGCTGACCATCCGCGCCGTGGTGGCCGATGGCGACCGTGGCGTCGAACTGCTGATTCCCCGCTGGGGCGTCGAATACCAGCTGGCCAAGCCCTACGAGCAGCGCCGCTCGTTCGAGCGGGCGGCCGGCGCGATCCTCGACCGCCTCGGGCTGACCGATCGGGCGATCCGCATCGAGGTGTTCCCGGACGTGCCGCGGGGCATGGGCCTGGGCGGCTCCGCCGCCCTGGCGGTGGCCATCGTGCGCGCGCTGGACCTGCACTTCCGGCTGGGGTTGAGCGACGCGGAAGTCAACGAGCTCGCCTACCTGTCGGAGCAGACTGCCCACGGCCAGCCGAGCGGGATCGACAACACCATGGCCACCTATGGCCGGCCACTGGTGTTCCGGCGGGGCACGCCACCACTCGTTGAACTGCTGAACATCCCGACACCCCTGTCGATGGTGGTCGGGATGACGAGCCGCGAGGGCCTCACCGCGCGCACCGTGGCCAGCGTCAGCGAAGCGCGCACGCGCAATCCACGTCTCTACGAGAAGATCTTCGACGACATCGATGCGCTCGTGCTGCAGGCCGTATCCGCGATCCAGGACGGCGACATCACCACCCTGGGCGACCTGATGAACATCAACCAGGGCCTGCTCAATGCGCTGCGGGTCTCCACCCCGGAACTGGAACGCCTGATCGAGGTGGCCCGGGATGCCGGGGCGGCCGGCGCCAAGCTGACCGGCGGTGGCGGTGGCGGCGCGATGCTGGCCCTGTGCGCCAGCACCGGCGTGGCGGCCGCGGTCCAGCAGGCGATCGAAAAACAGGGCTGCCGCACCTTGCTCGTGAATGCCGGTGGCCAGGCCACCACCCAAGCCGCCAGCCGGGCCAGCAGCGGCAACAGCAAGCCATGAAAGCAGACAGTTCGATGACCGCGGCGAAACGGGCCATCGCCGCCGCTGACTCACCGGTGCCGGCAGAGGATCTGCTGATCCGGGTCGATGCCACCGACCACGAGATCGGCACCATCGCCAAGACGGAGGGACACCTCGGGACGGGCCAGCTGCACCGCGCCTTCTCGGTGTTCCTGTTCAACACGGACGGCCTCGTGCTGATCCAGCAGCGGGCCGCAGGCAAGATGCTGTGGCCCGGCTTCTGGTCGAACAGCTGCTGCAGCCACCCTCGGCCCGGTGAATCCGCGGAGGCCGCCGCACACCGCCGCATGCGCGAGGAACTGCGGGTGGAGTGCCGCCTGCGCTTCCTCTACAAGTTCCAGTACCAGGCACCATTTCTCGATGTGGGTTCCGAGAACGAGCTCTGCCACGTGTTTGCCGGCTATCCGCACGGCGCACTCATGGCCGACCCGACCGAGATCGCGGCCCTGCAGTGGATCTCGCCGGCAGGGCTCTCCCGCTCGATTGCGCAAGATCCGGACCGTTACAGTCCGTGGATGAAGCTCGAGTGGCAGCGGATCACCGACGAATACCTCGGGGAAATCCTCCTGGATTGCCGCCGCTGACATGGCGGCGGTCGTCATCACCGGCAGCACCCGCGGCATCGGCTTCGGCCTGGCGCTGGAGTTCATGAAGCGCGGCCACGACGTGGTGGTGTCCAGCCGGCATCAGGCGGACGTGGACCGCGCCATCGCGGAACTCGGCGCGACGGCGGGATCGGCTGCAAGGGCCGCCGGGCGAACCTGCGATGTCACCCGCCGGGACGATGTCCAGGCGCTGTGGGACCATGCCGTCGCAACCTTCGGCGAGGTCGGCTGCTGGATCAACAACGCCGGCCGCGCGACTTCCCGGCACGCCGTGCATGACCTGCCGGAAGCACTGGTGCACACGCTGGTCGATACCAACCTGAAGGGTGCGATCTTCGGTTCGCAGGTCGCCATCACGGGTTTCCGCCAGCAGGGCTTCGGCAACCTGTACAACATGCTGGGTGGCAGCTACGACGGCCGTCGCCTGACGCCGAACATGGGGATCTACAGCGCGACCAAGGCCGGCGACTGGCTGCTGACCCGCTACCTGGTTGCCGAGAACGACAACCCGCGGATTGTCATCGGCGCGATCAGCCCCGGCATGCTGATCACCCCGAACTGGCTGGACGAGCAGAAGCAGATGAGCAGCGAGGATTGGCGAAAACTGCGTCCGGTCCTGAACATCCTCTGCGATTACGTGGAGACCGCCACGCCCTGGCTCGTCGACCAGGTGCTGGCCAACCGGCAGAGTGGCAAACGCATTGCCTGGATGACCTCCGGCAAGTTGCTTCGGCGGTTTGCCGCCGCGAGGCTGCCTGGTCGCAATCGCGACCTGTTTGCGCGCTTCGGGCTCTGAGCAGCCGCGAGGGTCCGCCTGTGGTTCACGCATCCGCCGCCAGCATCGGCCGGCGCTCCAGCCACGCGCCATAAAGGAGCGGAATCACCAGCAGCGTCAGCACCGTGGACACCAGGGTGCCAAAGACCAGCGACACCGCCAGGCCCTGGAAAATCGGGTCATCCAGGATGAATCCGCCGCCGACCATCAACGCCACCGCGGTCAGCAGGATCGGCTGGGCCCGAACGGCGGTGGCGTCGACCACTGCCTCGTGCAGCGGTCGGCCGGCGGCCAGCGACAGGTCGATGAAATCGACCAGCAGGATCGAGTTGCGCACGATGATTCCGGCCAGGGCGATCATTCCGATCATCGAGGTCGCGGTGAACTGCGCGCCGAACAGCGCGTGTCCCGGCAGTACACCGATCACGGTCAGCGGGATCGGCACCATGATGATCAGCGGCACCATGTACCGCTTGAAGTGACCCACGAGCAGCAGGTAGATCAGCGCCAGCCCGGCGAGATAGGCCAGCCCCATGTCACGGAAGGTCTCGTAGGTGATGGTCCACTCGCCGCTCCACTGCACCGCATAGGCAGCCGGACTGGCAGGCTGGTCCGTGAAGAACTGCGCCAGGTGTCGGCCGCCGATGTCGTTGCGATGGAGTTTTCCCACCATCTCGAACATGCCGTACAAAGGGCTGTCCGTGCGCCCGGCATCATCGGCAGTGACGTAGGCGTAAGGCAGCAGGTCCTTGTGGTAGACCGCCTTCTCCCGGTCCGCGTGGCGAACAGACACCGCTGCCGACAACGGGACGAGTGCGCCGCCACTGGAGCGAATCCGGAGCGACAGCAACTGCTCCAGCGATGCCTGGTCGCCCGCCGGCAGGCGCAAGCGCACGGGTACCGCGTACCGCGAGCGGCCATCCATCAGGTAGGTGGCATCGTCACCCGACAAGGCCATCCGCAAGGCGCGCGCGATGCCAGACTGGCTGATGCCAAGCTGCGCTGCAAGGTTACGGTCCACGACCACGACCTCGCGCGGCGCATCGGCTTCAACGCTGGTGTCGATGTCGACCAGATCCGGGTGCTGGCGAAAAACACTCTCCAGCTCCCGGGCGAGCTTGCGCAGAGTTGCCTGGTCCGGTCCGTAGACCTCCGCCACCAGCGGCGCCAGGACCGGCGGGCCCGGCGGAACTTCAACCAGCTTGACAGACGCCCCGTAGGGTTGCGCAACCACCTGCAGCATCGGCCGCACAGCCAGTGCTATGGCATGGCTTTGGCGGATGCGTTCCTTCTTGTCCACGAGATTGACCTGCAGGTCCCCGTCGATGGCGTCCGCGCGCAGGTCGTATTGGCGCACCAGACCATTGAACGTGATCGGCGCGGCAGTCCCGGCGTAGCCCTGGTAGTTCAGGACTTCGGGCACCGCATCCAGTGCGCGGGCCAGCTCGCCGAGCAGGCGGTTGGTGGCCTCGAGCGTACTGCCCTCGGGCATGTCGACCACGACCTGGAATTCCGATTTGTTGTCGAAAGGCAGCATCTTCAGGACCACGATCCTGCCCGCTACCAGGCCCACGGCCGCCAGCACCAGGACTCCCATCGCCGTGAACAACAGGCGCCGCCGGCGTGCCGCACGCGGACCCTCGAGGAAGGGCATCATCAGGCGCCGGAAGAAGGCGAACACACGGGCGGAGCTCGCTGACGCATCGGCAGCTGCGCCGGACACGGCGTGGTTCGCCAGCCGCAATGCCAGCCAGGGAACCAGGGTCAGGGCCACCACGAGCGACAACAGCATCCCGACAGAGGCATTGATCGGGATGGGCCGCATGTACGGACCCATCAGACCGGAGACGAAAGCCATCGGCAACAGGGCGGCAATCACCGTGAACGTTGCGAGGATGGTTGGCCCACCGACCTCACCCACTGCAGCGGGAATGATCTCGTGCAGTGGTCTGCCACCGAGAGCCACGTGCCGGTGGATGTTCTCCACGACCACGATGGCATCGTCGACGAGGATGCCGATCGCGAAGATCAGCGCGAAGAGCGACACGCGGTTGATCGTGAAGCCCAGCACCCATGAGGCAAACAGGGTCAAGGCAAGGGTAATGATCACCGCGACACCGACCACGATTGCCTCGCGCCAGCCCAGTGCCAGCAACACCAGCAGCACCACCGACATCGTGGCAAAGGCCAGTTTCCGGATCAGCAGGCTGGCCTTGTCCGTCGAGGTCATGCCGTAGTCACGCGTCACCGTTACCTGCACACCGGCTGGGATGGTCACGTCCCGCAACGCCTCCAGGCGTCGACCGACGGCTTGCGTGATGTCAGCGGCATTCGCTCCAGCGAGTTTGGTCACGGCAAGCGTGACGGCTGCAGCCATTCCGCTCCGGGGCCCGTCCCGGCCTGGCGGTCCGCCAAACCAGACATAGCTGCGCGGCAGGTCGGCGCCCGGGGTGATGCTCGCCACGTCGGACAAGTACACGGGTTGGCCGTCCTGCCGGCCGACCACGAGGTTCCGGACCGCATCGGCGTCGGCAAGAAATGTGCCTGCGGTAACCGGAATGCCGTGGTCACCCGCGACCCGATCGCCCGCGTGCGTGACCAGGTCGGCTGATCGCAGTGCAGTGACCAGGTCATCGACGGCCATGCCGTAGGCAGCGAGCCGGGTGGCATCGAGCTCCACCACCACTGCACGTTCCGGCGCACCGATCGTGTACACGTCGCGGGTGCCCTGAAGATGCTTGAGATCGGCCTCCAGCATGTGGGCGACCTCGGCCAGCTGCACCGGACCCGTGTTCGGGTCGTCGCTCCACAGGGTCAAGGCCATCACGGGTACGTCGTCGATGCCCCTGGCCCTGACCAGCGGCTGGCCGACACCGAGGCCAGGCGGCCACAAATCGAGATTCTCGAAGACCTGGCTGTAGAGCCGGACCAGCGCCGCCTGGCGCGGCACGCCAACCTTGAACTCGACGGTCAGCAGAGCCAGTCCGGGACGGCTCACCGAGTACACGTGCTTGATGCCCTGGATGCCGGCCAGGCGCTGCTCCAGCGGCGAGGCGACCAGATTCTCGACATCGAGCACGTCGGCGCCGGGAAACGGCACGATCACGTTGGCCATGGTCACGTCGATCTGCGGCTCTTCCTCGCGCGGCGTCACCAGCAACGCAGTGATTCCCAGCAGCAACGCCGCGAGTGCCAGGATGGGCACCAGCGGGTTGGCCTGGAAGATGCGTGCAGCATGCCCCGCAATCCCCGCTGCCGGCGCAGTCACGGCGCCGGGTTCCCGCTGGCGCGACGTGCGGCGAGATGGGACAGGGCAGCATCAGGGTCAAGCGCGATCGTCTCGCCGGGAGCGAGGCCCGCCAGCACCTCGATGCGGTTGCCCTGGCCATGCCCGAGCCGGATCTGACGCAGGCTGACCGAATGATCGGCTCCAATCACGTACACGCCAGCGATCTCCCCGCGCCGGACCAGTGCCGTCGCCGGCACCAGCAACTGACTCCCGTGTCCCACGGTGAACACCGTCTTGACCGTCATGCCCGGGTACAGGCCGGTTGTTCCGGCCGGCAGCACGACCCGCACGCGGAAGCTGTGGGTTTCCGGATCGGCATGCGGGAACACGATCGTCTCCGAGGCACGGATACGCCGGCCATCATCGAGCAGCACCGTGGCGTCGTGATGCCGGCGGATGGCATCGGCCGTACCCTGAGGCACGACGACCTGCACCCGAAGTTCATCCAGGGCGGCCAGGGCAATCAACGGCTGTGGCGCTGGCGGACCCGACTGCACGGCCTCCCCCACCTGTACGAAGCGCCGGGTGATGACACCAGCGAACGGAGCGCGGACCTCGGTGTAGTCCGTCTGCTGGCCGGCGCTGCGCAGCGCCGCCTCAGCCGCATCCAGGTTCCCGCGCGCGGCATCCCGTCGGGCGGATGCACCATCGAGCTCCGCCCGGGCCATCAGCCCGCGCCGGACGATGTCATCCACGCGCTGCCAGTTGGCCTCGGCATCACGATACGTGGCGCGCGCAGCCTCCACGTATGCCGCGGCGGCGCTGCGGCCCGACCGTTGTTCCACGTCGGTAAAGCGCACCAGGACATCGCCCTTCTCCACACGGTCGCCAATATCGAAGGGCAAGGCCAGTACCCGCGCATTGGTCTGTGCGGCAATGCTGGTGTGGTTCACGGCTTCGACCACGCCATCCCAGGATTGTTCGCGGACAACCTCTACCGGGATGACGACGATCGTGGCAAGGCCGGGATCGACAGGTGCCGATGGCGGCGACGGCGGGCTGCTGCGACAGGCCACCGACAGGATGGCGAGCACCAGCAGCACCGCCGCTCGAAATGCCGTCCCGATGGATGAGCGGTGCATCAGCATGCCAAGCCCGTCAATGGGCAGCAGACCACCGGAGAGTCGAATGCCATCGCCCGACGAGGAGATTCCGTGCAGCATGAATTACATTCTCCTTATTTAGCGAAGTCTTGATTAACCATGCATATAATGTCAATCCGGACCGGCACCTCAGTCAGGCATCAATACCGTGGGTATCCGACGAACATTCAACCCGGCCGCCATGCAGGCGAAAGCGGGGGAAGCCTCGAAACTGCTGAAGGCACTCGCCAACCCCCAGCGCCTGCGCGTGCTGTGCCTGCTGGTAGCCGACGAGTTGACGGTGGGGGAGCTTAATGAGCGCTTGCCGGATCTGTCTCAATCCGCGCTGTCGCAGCACCTGGCCCGGCTGCGGGAGGAAGGACTGGTGACGACCCGGCGTGAATCCCAGCAGATCTGGTATCGGTTGCTGGACGGGCCGGCATGCCGCGTGCTTGAAACCCTGCACGGGATCTATTGCGCGACCAGGCTCCGCACATGATTGCCCGGGGCAGGGCCAGCCAGACGGCTCATCACTCCACGGCGCTGCGAGCAGCAACACTCCACGCCGCTGCGAGCAGCAACCGCGTGGAAGTGTTTCAGAACTCGAACTGCCAGCTCACGAAGATATCCGGCGCATCGGGATTCAGGCTGAGGCGAAATCCCGGCGTATTGTCCGCAACGGCCCCATCGAGCCGCAACCCGCCGATGTCCAGGTCCAGGACATCCATGTCGACAATGTCCGCGTCGGGCAGGAGATCCGGATCGTCGATGCCGGCCATCGACTGGCCGAACACCGCCCCCAGCAGGGATCGCAGGCGCCACGGCCCGGCCAGCCACATGCCGGATGGAGCCGTCGCAGGGGCAACCAGCGCTGGTCCGATACCGATGCCGTCAAGGCCGGGATCAGCCTGGGCTGACCACGGCGTCCAAGCCATGACAGCCAGCAGCAGCGCACCGGATGGAAACCGCAGATCTGGCGATTTGAATGAGCACCACCGCATGGCAGATTCCAGCCAGGGACCTGCCGCAAGCGTAGTGAGCACGATGCCGCAAGACGCGGCACCGGCTCACCTTTTGCACGTGCTCCGTCGCCGACTTTCCGGATTCGGTCAAATCCGCGCCGGCCTGCGTCAAGACCGCTAGCGGACCTGCACCTCGATGGCCCGCGGCTTGCGCGCTTCCGACTTCGGAATGCGCACCGTCAGCACGCCGTCCTTGCTCTCGGCCTGGATCTTCGCCTCGTCGGCATCCGCCGGCAGGGAGAAGCTGCGCGCGAAAGTCCCGTAGAACGACTCGATGCGGTGATGCTTCTCGTCCTTCGACGTGTTCTCCAGGCGCCGCTCGCCACGCAGCGTGATGACCCCGTCGTGGACCGATACATCGATGTCCTTCTTGTCGACCTCCGGCAGCTCGGCCTTCACGAGGTAGGCATCGGGGGTCTCCGAGATGTTGGCCACCGGCCGCCATTCGACCACGTTGCCATCGCCGTCCTCCGCCGACCGCGTCGCTGACCGGCCGAGCACGCGACCGTACTGGTTGAACAGATCGTCGAGCTCCCGCAGGGGGCTCCAGTTGACTAGCGTCATGTGCAGATCTCCTCCTGATGACGCGCCTCCGCCCTCGGTGGCGCATGTCAGGAGATCTGGGGACAGGCGGCGGCTTTTCAAGACGGCCGCGGCAACATCGCCGGGGCCCGCGCTGCGGCGATGCAACGCCGGTCGGGCAGATGATCCGGACCTTCAGCCCTCGAGCGCGGTTGCGAGCGCGGCGATCAGGTCCTCGGTGTCCTCGAGCCCGACCGACAGGCGCACCAGGCCATCGGTCAGGCCGATGCGTTGGCGCTCGGCGGGCTCGACGGCGGCATGCGTCATGGTCACCGGGTGGGTGATCAATGACTCCACCGAGCCGAGGTTCTCCGCCAGGGTCCACAGCTTGATGCGATCCATCAGCCGCTTGCCGGCCGTCACGCCTCCCCGGACCTCGAACGACAGCATCGCGCCGAAGCCGGTTGCCTGGCGCCGGGCCAGCGCATGCTGCGGAAATGACTCGAGGCCGGGATAGTTCACGCGGATGACCGCGGGATGTGATTCGAGGAACCGCGCGATGGCCAGCGCATTGGCGGATTGCCGGTCCATGCGCAGCGAGAGCGTCTTGGCCCCCTGCAGGGTCAGCCAGGCAACCTGCGGCGACATGATCATGCCGGTTGCGTTCATGATGAAGCGCAACGCCTTCGCCTGCTCGTCCGTGCGGGTGATGACCGCCCCGCCGATGGTGGCGTTGTGGCCATCGAAGTACTTGGTCGTGCTGTGCACGACCAGGTCCGCGCCGAGTTCCAGCGGCCGCTGGAAATACGGCGTCAGGAAGGTGTTGTCGACCGCATGCAGGATGCCATGCTCGCGGGCCACGCCGGACACTGCCTCGAGGTCGGTCAGTTTCATGGTCGGGTTGGCCGGGGTCTCGGTGAGGATCAGCTTCGTGTTGTCGCGCACGGCCTTGCGGACATTGCCCGGATCCGCCGTGTCGACGAACGAGAACTCGACGCCAAAGCGGGCATAGACCTTGGTGGCAACCCGGTAGGTTCCCCCGTACACGACCTCCGATACGATGACATGGTCGCCGGCACTGAGGTTGGCGAGCAGCAGCCCGTTGATGGCCGCCATGCCGGTGCCGAAGCAGATCGCATCGACGCCGCCTTCAAGGTCGGCGAGCTTCTTCTCGAGGGCGCGCACCGTCGGATTGCCCGACCGCGAGTAGGAGTAGCCCTTTGCCAGGTAGCGGTCCACCGAGTCCTGAACGAAGGTGGTGGACTGGTAGATCGGCGTCAGGATTGCGCCGGTCACCGGATCCGGCGTGACGCCGCTGTGCACCTGGCGGGTGGTGAATCCGGCCTGCTTGTCTGTCATGTCAGCCTGTCGCGTGATTTGTCGGGATGGATCGGAGCGCCTGGGGAGCTAGAACTGGTCGTCGGAGATGGCCACCAGCATGTCGGCGCCGGCCTCGAGCGCCTTCAGGTGCGCCGTGGCCATGGGCAGGAACTGCTCGGCAAAGAAGCGCGCCGTGATGACCTTGGCCTCGAGGAATCTACGCTCCGGGGCGTTCAGGCCGCCATCGGCGCCGTCAGCAAGCCGGCCGTGGGCAATCAGGGCGGCGCGCGCCATCTGCCAGCCGCCCGCGACCGTACCCATCAGCATCAGCAGGTGGCAGGCCACCGCGCCCGGCGTCGCCGGGTTGGCTGCATGGTTGGCGGCCAGCCACTGCCCGGCTTTTTCCAGTGCCTGCCGGGCCTCGCGCAGCCGTTCGCCGATGACCTGCAATGCCGTCACCGGCTGAAGCTCCGCCTCGAAGGCACGGAGCTCGGCGATCAGCGCCCGCAGCGACTCACCCCCGTCGCGGAGGATCTTCCGGCCCACGAGGTCATTGGCCTGGATACCGGTCGTGCCTTCGTAGATCGTGGTGATGCGGGCATCCCGCAGGTACTGCGCGGCGCCAGTCTCCTCGACATAGCCCATGCCGCCATGCACCTGCATGCCCAGTGATGCCAGGACCTGGCCCATCTCCGTGGACCAGCCCTTCACCACCGGCGTCATGAGCTCGACGCGCGACAGGTGCCGGGCACGGACGGCGGCGTCAGGATGGCGGTGCGCCAGGTCCAGGTCGGCCGCGGTGACGTAGGCCACGCTGCGCATCGCCTCGATGCAGGACTTCATCGTCAGCAGCATCCGCCGTACGTCGGCATGCCGGATGATGGGCACGCGCCCGGGTTCCCCCGGAACCTGCCCCTGGACCCGCTCGCGGGCATAGGCCAGCGCCTGCTGGTACGCGCGCTCCGCGATTGCCACGCCCTCGAGGCCGACGCCCAGCCGCGCATGGTTCATCATCGTGAACATCGCCGCGAGGCCGTTGTTCGGCTGGCCGACGAGGTAGCCCACCGCCTTGTCGAAGGACATCACGCAGGTCGGACTGCCATGGATGCCCATCTTGTGTTCCACCGATACGGCGCGAACGCTGTTCCGGGCCCCCGGGCTGCCGTCCGCATCCGGAATGAACTTCGGCACCAGGAACAGCGAGATGCCGCGGACCCCGGGTGGCGCATCGGGCAGGCGCGCCAGCACCAGGTGCACGATGTTCTCCGTCATGTCGTGGTCGCCCCAGGTAATGAAGATCTTCTGGCCGCTCACGCGGTAGTGATCCCCCTCCGGCACGGCCTGGGTGCGCAGGGCCGCGAGGTCGGAGCCGGCCTGCGGCTCGGTGAGGTTCATCGTGCCGGTCCATTCGCCGCTCACCATCCGCGGCAGGTAGAGCCGGCGCAGTTCCTCGCTGCCGTGGGCTTCGATGGCACGGGTCGCACCTTCGGTCAGCAGCGGGCAGAGCGACCACGCCAGGTTCGCCGAGTACCACATCTCGTCGAGCGCGACGCCGAACAGGAACGGCAGGTCCTGGCCGCCGAACTCGGCAGGGGCGGTCACCAGCGACCAGCCACCGGAACGGAATTCGTCGTAGACCGCCTTGAACTCCTCCGGCACCACGACACCGCCGGCCTCGACGCGCGTGCCCTTGCGGTCACCCACCTGGTTGGTCGGGCCGATCACCCGGTTGGCCAGTTCCGCGGCTTGCTCCAGGATGGCTTCCGCCATGTCCGGCGTGGCGTCTTCCCCGCCGGGCAACGCAGTGAGCCGCGACAGTCCTGCCAGGTCACGGATGACGAACAACATCTCGCGGGTCGGGGCGTGGTACTCAGTCATCTAGCTAACTCTTGTTAATACAGTTACTTGCAGGATCTTCCGGGGCGACTTCTGCGGCCGCTGCAAGGGCTAAGGTAGCGCGACTGCGGCGCGGGCGACAAGGCATGGCCGGCCGCGAACCCCGTGCCAAGGACCTCAGGCAGGCTGTCGGGCATCCCGCCGCCGGTCGCTTTCCTGCAGCAGCTTCTTGCGCAACCGGATGCTGCGCGGCGTGACCTCGACGAGCTCATCGTCGTCGATGAACTCCAGCGCCTGCTCGAGCGACATCCGGATCGGTGGCGTCAGCAGCAGGTCCTCATCGGTGCCGGCCGCCCGGATGTTCGTGAGCTGCTTGGCCTTGGTGGGATTGACCACGAGGTCGTTGCCGCGACTGTGGATGCCGCAGAGCATGCCCTCGTACACGGGCTCCCCATGGCCGATGAACAGCCGACCGCGATTCTGCAGGTTGAACAGCGCATAGGCCAGCGCCTTGCCGGCCACCATCGAGACCAGCACGCCGTTCACGCGCTGGCCGATTTCGCCGGGGATGCGGCGATCATAGCGATCGAACACGTGGTAGATGAGGCCGGTGCCCATGGTGCAGGTCAGGTACTCCGTGCGGAAGCCGATCAGGCCGCGCGCCGGGATCCGGTACTCGATGCGCATCCGGCCGTTGCCGTCGGCGACCATGCTGAGGAGTTCGCCCTTGCGCTCGGCAAGCCGGCTCATGACCGCGCCCTGGCAGGATTCCGCGAAATCGACGGTGAGCTGCTCCCACGGCTCGCAGGTCACGCCGTCGATCTCCTGCAGGATCACCTCGGGCCGCGACACGGCGAGCTCGTAGCCTTCCCGACGCATGTTCTCGATCAGGATGGACAGATGCAGCTCACCGCGGCCGGAGACCTGGAACTTGTCCGGATCGCCGGTCGGTTCCACGCGCAACGCCACGTTGTGCTTGAGTTCGCGCTCGAGGCGCTCCTTGATGTGCCGGCTCGTGAGGAACTTGCCCTCCTTGCCGGCGAACGGCGACTTGTTGACCTGGAAGGTCATCGAGATCGTCGGCTCGTCCACCTTGAGCGGCGGCAGCGCCTCGGGGAATTCACGGTCGCAGACGGTGTCGGAGATGAACAGCTCCTCGATGCCGCTGAAGACCACGATGTCACCCGCGCCCGCCTCGTCGACCTTGTAGCGCTCGAGGCCGAGGAAGCCGTAGAGCTCGCCGAGCCGGCCCATGCGGACCTTGCCATCGGCGCCGACGATGCTCACCGTCGTGCCCGCCGTGGCCCGGCCGCGCGTGATCCGGCCGATGCCGAGCATGCCGACGTAGGCGTCGTAGTCCAGGCTCGAGACCTGGAGCTGGAGCGGGCCCTCGGGATCGACCGCCGGCGGCTTCACATGCCGCACGATGGCCTCGAAAAGCGGCGTCATGTCGCCGGAGCGCACGTCGGGGTCGAGGCCCGCGTAGCCGTTCAGCGCCGAGGCATAGATCACCGGGAAGTCGAGCTGCTCGTCGGTGGCGCCGAGGCGGTCGAAGAGTTCGAAGGTCTGGTCGAGCACCCAGCCCGGCCGGGCGCCGTCGCGGTCGATCTTGTTGATCACGACGATCGGCGTGAAGCCCTGGGCAAAGGCCTTCTGGGTCACGAAGCGCGTCTGCGGCATGGGTCCGTCCACCGCGTCGACCAGCAGCAGCACACAGTCGGCCATCGACAGCACGCGCTCCACCTCGCCGCCGAAATCGGCATGGCCGGGGGTGTCGATGATGTTGATCCGGTAGTCCCGCCAGCGAATTGCGGTGTTCTTGGCCAGGATCGTGATGCCGCGTTCCTTCTCGATGTCGTTCGAGTCCATGGCCCGCTCGGGCAACTGGTAACGGGCATCGAGCGTGCTCGACTGGCGCAGCAGCTTGTCCACGAGCGTGGTCTTGCCATGGTCGACATGGGCAATGATGGCAATATTCCGGAGCATGGCAGTCGCCCGGGACGTGGCGGGTACGGTCGGTTCGTTCATGGGGTGGCCGGGGGGATTGGAGGCCGCGGATTATAGTGCCGCGTGAAGCGGATGCCCACAGTGTGATCGGCGCCGGGGCATCCGGGCAACCGGTCGGGGTAGACTGCGCGTGTTTCAACCGTGGACTGGGGCTTCAGCCGGCATGACGGGGCGATCCGCGAACAGGCAGTGGCTGACCGGGCCGGGGATCCTGGCGACGGTCGTGCTGCTGGCGGGCTGCAGCAGCCTGCCCCAACCCACCGGACCGGCGCCGGAGCCGGTCGTGGCCACCGGCAGTCCAATCCCGGCCGAGCCTGCCGATCCGACCCGGACCCAGGCGGTCTTCACCGCGTTGCAAATGGTCGGGGTGCCCTACCAGTGGGGTGGGGAGTCGCCGAGCGGTTTCGACTGCAGTGGCCTCGTCCAGTTTGCCTACGCCCGCGCCGGCCTGCGCCTGCCACGTACCGCGGCGGCACAGCTGGGCGCCGTCACGCCAGTGCCGATCGACCGGGCCGAGACTGGCGACCTGCTGTTCTTCCGCAGCGGCGGCCGCACCTCGCATGTGGCGATCTACCTCGGCAATGGCCGCTTCGTGCATGCGCCGAGCTCGGGCCACGAGGTGTCGATCGACAGTTTCGACAACGACTACTGGCGCAGCCACTTCGTCCATGCCGGCCGGGTGCCGGCACCTTGGCCTGCACAGGCTGGCGGCGGCGGCTAGGCGCGGTCAAGGCTGGCGCAATGCCAGCACCAGGTTCCCGATCGACAGCGCGAGCAGCAGCGCCCAGGTCATCGCGGTGCCGGCAAAGCGCCCGCTGCTGCGTCCCGAACTTCCGGTCAGGCCAACCGCGTGCAGCACGCGCGCCACGACGAGCCAGATGCCGGCGACATGCACGGCCCACGCTGCTCCCCCGCCTGCCTCGTAGAAAGCCAGCAGCAGGATGGCAAGCGGCACGTACTCGGCAAAGTTGCCGTGGATGCGGATGGCCCGCTCGAGCTGCGCGTTTTGCCCCGTCCCCAGGCCAACCTTGAAGCGCAGCCGGCCCTGGACCACGCGGTAACTCAACACGACATACAGGATCGCCAGCAAGCTGGCGTAGATCGCGGCAATGGCCATGGGCATCGGCGTGGCTCCTTCCGGTTGGTGACGTGGATGGCGGTGCTCTACACGGGCTTTTCCGACAGGTGGTTCCGGTACTGCGCCCGGAGCTGCAATTTGCTGACTTTCCCGGTGGCCGTGTGCGGGATGTCGGTGACGAAGACGACGTCATCCGGAACCCACCAGCGCGCCACCCGCGTGGCGAGGAAGGCCAGCAGCTCGTCACGCGTGGCCACCGCACCCGGCTTCAGCACGACGATGAGCAACGGCCGCTCGGACCACTTCGGGTGGCTGACGCCGATCACCGCAGCCTCCGCCACGGCGGGATGGGCCATGGCATGGTTCTCGAGCTCGATGGAGCTGATCCACTCGCCACCGGACTTGATCACGTCCTTGGTCCGATCGGTGATCTGCAGGAACCCCGCGGGATCGATCGTGGCCACGTCGCCGGTCGCGAACCAACCATCCGCCGTATGGGATTCACTGGCCTCGAGGTGGTAGTAGCCGCTGGCAACGAAGGGTCCGCGCACCTCGAGGTTGCCGCTGGTCCTGCCGTCCCACGGCAGGAGCTGGCCCTGGTCCCCGGTCAGCCGCAGTTCCACGCCGAACACCGCGCGCCCCTGCTTCAACTCGAGTGCGTGCCGAGCCTCGGCAGTGGTGCC
>CAZMVP010000001.1:15845-43272 GCA_964569355.1 uncultured Chromatiaceae bacterium
GTTTCGGCGCATTGAAGGTGCCGATGGGCGAGGTCTCCGTCATGCCCCAGGCATGGTGGGTCGTCACGCCATGGCGTTCGCGGAACTCGTCGAACACGCGTTTCGGGCACGCGGCACCGCCCACGACCGTCCGCTCGAGGCTCGGCAACCGGGTGCCGGTGCTGGCAAGGTATTGCAGCAACGCCAGCCAGACCGTCGGCACGCCGAGCGCCACGGTCACCCGTTCTTCATTGATGAGCTGGCACAAGGTCGCGGGATCCCCCGCAGCCCGCCCGGGCAGCACCAGCCCGGCGCCGACCATCGGCGCAATGAACGGCACCCCCCAGGCATTGACGTGGAACATCGGCACGACCGGCAACAGCGTGTCCACGGCCCGCGGCCCCAGCACGTCGGCACCGGCGCCGGCCATCGCATGCAGTACGGTGGACCGGTGGCTGTAGAGGACGCCCTTGGGATTGCCGGTGGTTCCCGAGGTGTAACAGAGCGAGCTCGCCTGCCGCTCGTCGAGTGCGGGCCACGGGAAGTCCGCGACCTCCGCCGCCAGCAGCGTTTCGTAGCAGTGTACTTTGGCAGGCGACGCCGACGACGCGGCCGGCGGCATGCCGTCCGGCCCCGCCAGGTAGACGATCGAGGTCACGTGCTCCAGCAGCGGCACGACGGCTGCCAGCAACGGCGCGAACTCGGTGGCCGCGAACAGGATCGTCGCGCCGCCGTCATTGATGATCCAGGCGATCTGCTCCGGCGTGAGCCGCGGGTTGACCGTGTGCAGCACGAGGCCGGAGCAGGACACGCCGTAATACAGCTCGAAATGCCGGAAGTCGTTCCAGCCGAGCGTGGCAACGCGCGCGGAGGCCGGCAACCGGTACCGGGCCAGCGCGTTGGCCAGTTGCGCGGCTCGGGCGAAAGCCTCGCGATAGGTTTCCCGATGACGCGGATGGTCCGCCGTGATCGACACCAGCTCGCGATCGCCGTGGTGCTGCTGCGCATGGCGCAGGATCGCGGTGACGGTCAGCGGGACGTCCATCATGAGGCCGGGCATCATCAAGGCCGGCATGGCAGGCGGTTGCATCAGGCGCATCCCTCGACGAAGCCCGCCAGGGCCGGCCATGCCGCCGCACCGATGTCGGGATTGAAGAAGCCGAAGTGTCCGATCGGCCGGCCGGCTGCGTCCCGGGCACCCAGGTTGATGAACTCGCGGTGCGCATTCGGGAACCAGTCGTGCCAGGCGCGCGCGGCGCACTCGGTGGCGAGCCAGTCCTGCTCGATGTAGTAGGTCCGGAGCGGGCAACGGACCGCTGTGTAGTACTGCGGTTGCGGTCCAACCCGCGTGCTGCGCACATAGTCCGGATCGCGGCCCCAGCGTGCCCACTGCCGTGCCACGCCGGAAGGAATCGACTGCCCGAGGCCGAACCAGAAAGCGGGGAAGCGGGCCGGGAACATGGTCAGGAGCGGAATGACCGCATACCAGAAGGCCAGCAGCTTCAGCCGCTCGATGCCGTGCCACGGCCGCCAATAGCCGGACTGGCAGGCCACGCCCACGAGGCCCGCGACATCCAGGACGCGCGGCGTCAGGCCGAGGATCTGGCCGCCGACCGAATGACCGAGCACGACGACCTGCGAGGCATCGGCCCGCGCCTCGAGCCAGGCCAGCGCCGCCGGAAAGTCCTTGAGCCCCCAGTCCTGGAGCTGCACGCCCGGCAACCGGGCGCTGTCGATGGTCGAGTCGCCGACGCCACGATAGTCATAGGTCAGCACGCCGATGCCCTGGCCGGCCAGGTAGCCGGCAAGATGGCGATAGAACTGCCGCCGCACGCCCATCGCCGAATTGACCAGCAACCACGGGGCCCCACGGTTGTCATCGTCCTTGGCGCTGCCGGTGGCAGCCGGCACGTGGATGGTTGCCCGCAATGGCTGTCCATCGGCTGCCGTCAGCGTGACATCCTCCGTCGCCACGGGGTCTTCAGCCCCGCCTGGCCTGCCGGCGAACGAGGCCACCCAGCGCCAGCAACAGCAGCATGGCCGGGTCAACCGCCCCACCGCCGCCCCCCTCCCGGGAGACGACCCTCGCGACGCCTTCGGTCTTCATGCGTTGCCTGAACTTGCCGAGTTCCGCGTCGAGGTTGCGGTTCATCTCGGCGAAGGCCGCAGCGAAGCCACTGTCCCGCGCCTTGCGCAGCTCTTCGTCGAGATTGACCAGCGTCGAGGACGACTCGTTGCGGTTGATCCCCGGCGCGCGGAACAGCAGTTTCCGCGTCGGCACGTCGAACACGGCCGTGTCGACGAAGGTCTGCACGGCCCGGTTGGTACCGGGGATCACGTAGGCCCCGACAATGGTCCAGTAGAGCAGCGAGGCCTTGTTGTCATCGGCATGGCTGACCTGGTCGTAGGAGACCAGTGCCATGACATCGGTCTGGTAGAGCCGGGAGACCTGTTCGAGGTTCGTCCAGCCCCCGCCGGCGCGCAGGTATCCATCCGGGATCACGACGATCTCCTTGATGAAGTCATAACCGGAGAAAGCAGCCTTGGTGCTGTCGAGCAGTTGCGTCTTCAGCACCGCGGAGATTTCATCGCCCGGCCGGCTCGGCACGAAGGCAATGCCGACCCGGAGCGGCACCGGCAGGACCGGGATCGAGTCGGCCTGCTTCGGCGGGATCTCGCCCTTCGGGTAGAGGAAATCCACGAGGCTGCTGGACACGCCGCCGCGCTCCTGGCTCCAGTAGGAACAGCCGGCCAGCAGGCAACAGGCCAGCAGTGCCACCACGACGTGACGGCTCGGAATGACGGTTGGACGCATGATCGACTTCCCCCTCGGAAATGCAGCTCAGATGCTGGCCAGGTACCACTCGTAATCAAGCCCCGGCACCTCGGCATGGTAGGCCTCGCACTCGAAGTGCCGCGCGGCGCTGTAGACCCGGCAGAACTCCGTGCCCAGGTACTCCGGCCACAGCCGGCTGGCATCGAAGGCCGCCAGGGCGGCTTCCCACCGCGGCAACGGGCCGGCCGGTGGCTTGGCGGACTCCCCTTCGCGCGTCATCGCCGGCGGCTCGATGTGCCGGGTGATGCCCGCGTGCGCGGCCGCAAGGATCGCCGCCACCGCCAGGTACGGATTGCAGTCGGCGCCGGCGACGCGATGCTCGAGGCGCAGGTTCGCCTCGTCAGAGCACGGGATGCGCACTGCGACCTGCCGGTGGTTCGGCCCCCAGTCGGGTGCGAGCGGGGCGAAGTAGCCGGGCCGGAAACGACGGTAGGAATTGGCGTTGGGTGCCAGCAGGGAGAGCGACTCCCCCATCGCGGCCAGCATGCCGCCGACGGCATGGCGTAGCATGTCGGAATACGCCTCCGGGGCAGCCGCGGTCGGCACCGGGCCGAACGCATTGTGGCCGTTCGCATCCAGCAGGCTCAGGTGCACATGCATGCCCGAGCCATCCAGGGCAGCAAAGGGCTTGGCCATGAACGTGGCCGCCATGCCATGCCGCCGCGCGACGCCGCGGATGAGCCGCCGGAGCAGGATGGCGTGGTCGCAGGCGGCGAGTGCATCCGGCTCGTGGTGGAGGTTCACTTCGAACTGCCCGGCGCCGTATTCCGACACGATGGCCCCGGTCGGGATGCCCTGCTGTTCAGCCGCTGCCGCCACGTCCGTGAAGAAGCCTTCCAGCGCGGCCAGGTCTTCGAGGCTGTAGACCTGCGGACCGGCCGGTTGCCGCGTGGTGCCCGGCACGCGACCGGTCCTTCGCAGGGGCCGGCCATCCCGGACGTCATCGAGCAGGTAGAACTCGTACTCCACGGCCACGACCGGCTTGAGGCCGAGCCCGGCAAAACGTGCCAGCACCGAAGCGAGCAGATGGCGGGGATCGGCGAAGTACGGCCGGCCATCGCGCTCGTGCATCGTGAGCAGGCACTGGCCGCAAGCCGTCCCGGCCCACGGCACGCGTGCCAGCGATGCGGCTACCGGGTGGCAGATCCGGTCCGGATCGCCGTCGTCATGGCCCTCTGCCAGGCCACCGATCAACATGCCGCGACTATCGAGCAAGATGCCGGTGGCCGGAAATCCCAGGCCGTCGCGATACAGGCCCGAGACTTCACGCCGGCTGATCCGCTTGCCGCGGAGAATGCCGTTCAGGTCGGGCAACAGCAGCTCCACTGCCCGGATGTCCGCATTCGCCGCGAGGAACCCGGCGGCTTCGGCCGGCGTCACGGCTGGCTTGTGGCTCATGTCAGCCCCCTGCCGGGGATTCTGCCCAAGCCGGGACGCGGCGTCGATCCCGCCCGACCGCGGCAACAGGTCTGGCACCATGGCCGGCGGCGGACCCGGCGCTGATCCTGCTAGCATGCCCGCTGCCTTTCCTGCGGCCAGCTTCGAGCGATCCCGTGCCATGACCAGCGACAGCCATTCCTTCGTCCTGACCATCGTCTGCCCCGACGCCGTGGGCATCGTGGCCGCCGTGGCCGGTTACCTGACCGACGGCAATCATTTCATCGAGGAATCGGCGCACTACGGCGACCCGGACACCAACCGGTTCTTCATGCGCACCCGCTTCGCGCCGCGCGGTGAGGCCTTCTCGCGTGCGGCATTCGCGGCCGGGTTCGATGCCATCGCGGCTCGCTTTGGCATGGACTGGCAGCTGCACGACACCCGCGTGCTGCCGCGCGTGCTGATCATGGTGTCGAAGTACGACCATTGCCTGAACGACCTCCTCTACCGCTTCCGGACCGGCGCGTTGCGGATGGCGATCCCGGCGATCGTGTCCAACCACATGGACCTGGCGGGGCTTGCCAGCTGGCACAAGGTGCCCTACTTCCACGTGCCGGTCACGGCAGACGACCGGACCACCGCCGAGACCAGGCTGCTGGAGATCGCCGACGATTGCCGGGCGGACCTGATCGTGCTCGCCCGCTACATGCAGATCCTGTCGCCGGAGACCTGCACCCGTTACGCCGGACGGATCATCAACATCCACCACTCGTTCCTGCCCGGCTTCAAGGGCGCGAAGCCGTACCACGAGGCGCATCGGCGCGGCGTCAAGCTGATCGGCGCCACGGCCCACTACGTGACGGCCGACCTCGATGAAGGCCCGATCATCGCGCAGGCCGTGGAGCGCGCCGACCACACCATGTCGCCCGATGACCTGGTGGCGATCGGCCGCGACGTGGAATCACTGACGCTGGCGCGCGCCGTCAAGCTCCAGCTGGAGCACCGGGTGTTCGTGAACGGGATGCGGACCGTGGTGCTGCGCTGAGGCCGTGCGCCCGGGCGATGCCCGTCAGGCGGATTTCCGTGCCAGGACCACCGGCTTCAACAGCACGGCCAGCTCGCGCAGCGTGCGCTCCGTGGTGGCCCAATCGATGCAGCCGTCGGTGACCGACACGCCGTAGCGCAATTTCGACCGGTCGGCCGGGATCTCCTGGTTGCCGGCTTCGAGATTGCTCTCCAGCATCAGGCCGATGATCGACCGGTTACCGTTCACGATCTGCTCGACCGCATCGCGCGCCACCAGTGGTTGCAGGGCCGGGTCCTTGTTCGAGTTGCCGTGGCTGCAGTCGATGACGATCCGCTGCGGCAAGCCGGCCTTGGCCAGCTCCTTCTCGCAGAGCGCGATGCTGACCGAATCGTAGTTTGGCCGGCCGGCACCGCCACGCAACACGACGTGGCCGTAGGCATTGCCGCGGGTCTGCATCACGGCCGTGCGACCATCCTCGTTGATGCCGAGGAAATGGTGCGACTGCCGCGCCGACTTCAACGCGTTGATGGCCACCGTCAGCGAACCATCGGTACCGTTCTTGAAGCCGACCGGCGTCGAGAGGCCGCTCGCCATCTCGCGGTGGGTCTGTGACTCCGTGGTGCGGGCACCGATGGCATACCACGTGATCAGGTCACCGAGGTACTGCGGCATGATCGGGTCCAGCGCCTCGGTGGCCGTCGGCAGGCCGAGGCTTGCGAGGTCCAGCAACAGCTTGCGGGCCACGCCGATGCCCTTCTCCACCTGGAAGGAATCGTCCATGTCCGGGTCGTTGATCAGGCCCTTCCAGCCGACGGTGGTCCGCGGCTTCTCGAAATACACGCGCATGACGAGGACCAGCGTGTCGCTGACGACCTCGGCCAGCGACTTCAGCCGCGTGGCGTAATCCATCGCGGCCCGGACATCATGGATCGAGCAGGGCCCGACGACCACGAACAGCCGGGGATCCCGGCCATCGATCATGTTCTGCAGCGTGCGGCGGCTGCGCACGATCTGGCCGGCCAGCGCCGGCGACAGCGGATAGGCCGCCTTGATCTCGGCCGGCGGCGGCAGGATCGTGCGGGCGATGACGTTGACGTTGTAGATCTGGCTTTCCATCGTGCAAAGCATAGTGGCCCGGCCACGGCACGGGCAATAGTCGGGGGCCTTTCGCCTGTAGAATGACGGCCATTCTTCCGTCCCGCGACCCTCATCCGGAGCATTGACCATGGCCAACCCGTCCACCATGAAGCCCTTTGCGCCTGGCGACATCTTCGCCGGTGCCACCCTGCTGAACCGACCCGAGGACGACCACTCCGGCGATGGCCGGATCATCCAGTACGACAGCGATCTCCGGGAAAAGGGCGTGCTGTGGACCGAGGGCACGACCCACCTGATCGGCGGCCTCTCTTTTGCCCCCGACGGCACGCTGTGGGCCTTCGACAGCAACAGCTTCACGGTGCTGCGCGTGAGCCCGGAGGGGAAGCAGCTGCCGGCCATCAAGTTTGCCGACCGGGCCTTCTCCAACATCAATTTCGCCAGCGACGGCACGATCTATCTCGGCGAGCACCTGGTTGGCAACACGATCCGGACGCGGCCGGGTACCACGCTCGGCACGACGCTGCCGAAGGTCCCCGGCACCGAGGTCTTCGGCTACGGCCATCTCTATCACTTCACGCAGGGTGGCAAGCTGCTGAAGGAATACGCCACGCCGGTGCATGGCGGCATGCCGGGCTTCCTCGGCCTGACCGGTGCCGCGCTCCGGGGCGACGGGAAGTCGATCCTCTACCTGTCGGAACTGAGCGACAGCATCCGCTGCTGGGATCTCGTCAACGACAAGGCACTGCCGAACCTCGTCACCTACGCGCCGGACAGCGGCAACATGGCGATCTCGGTGATGTACACCCGCGACCGCAAGCTGTTGCACGTGCGGGCCAACTTCAAGGCCGGCTTCTTCCTGGAACAGCTCGATGAAAGCGGCAAGGTGCTCCGCGAATACCTGTTGCCCAGCCCGGGCTGGGCGGCTCTGGGCCAGTCCACCGAAGCGGACATGGTGCTGATCGGCAACTTCTTCACCGGCACCGTGGCCAAGTTCAGCCTGGCAAGCGGCCAGATCGTCGCGAAGGCGGATACCGGCGTGCAGCGTTCGCTGGCCGGCGTCGCACAGTACCCCGGCTAGGACGAACCGGAGGCCGAGGCCGGCTTGCGGCCGGCCAGCGGATCCGACTCGACCCGGAAGCCCTCGCCGGGCAGCAGCGGAATGGCGTCCAGCACCCAACCCCTGGCCTCGCGACGCGCCGGGCTGGGGATGGCATAGGCCACGCGGCAGGCGCTCGCTTCCACGGCCTCGACATCGATCTTCCAGCCCTTCGCGGCCCACTCCTTCTGCCGGGCGCGATAGTCGAGGATCACGGTGTCCGACGGCACCATGAACTCCTTCGTGTTGGTGTCCGGCGTGACGCGCGGGTGCAGGTTCTCGATGATGCCGATGTCCTGGTTGGCGACGTACTGGTTGCGCTCGACGACATAGGCGTCCGACTTGGACTCGAGCGAGAAGTTGCGCGAGCACACGAGGTAGATCTCGGTGCTGTTCGCGTCGATCGGCCGCTCGTAGAGATACTGGTGGATGAACGCCGTCGGGCTGACGTGGATGTAGGTCCACACATGGTTGGTGCCGTGGTAGCCGGTGCCGGCGTCGAGTGAGCCCTCGTCCGGCCGTTGCTTGCTCATCTCGCCCTTCAGCGAGGGCGCCTGGAAGGTATGCCAGAAGCCCTTGCCCCAGATGCCGCCATCCTCGATGCGCATCTCGCCCACCTTGTACTCCGCCTCGCGCTCGCCGCTGAAGCCGTGGGTATCGTGCACGTACTCGTTGTGGGCCGGATCGATGCCGTTCTCGATCGAGCGCTCGTAGTAACCGTTCAGACGGAAATGCTGCAGCGTGGTCCGCCAGCCGTCCTGGCCCCACTCCTTGCAGGCCAGGATCGGCGGGCGTCCATTCTCGGGGAGGTCGCCGAGGAACGCGAACACGATGCCGTAGCGCTCGTCGACCGGATAGGCGTCGATGCGCGTGCGGCCGGGAATCTTCGCGTCGGCGCCCAGCGAGGGAATCTTCCGGCAACTGCCAGCGCCGTCGAACTGCCAGCCGTGGTAAGGGCACTGGACGTTGTCGCCGCGGATCTTGCCGCCAGCCAGCGAGCCACCACGATGCGTGCAGGTGTTTGACAGGCAGCTGGCCCTGCCCTGGCTGTCCCGAAACACCACGAAATCCTGGCCGAGCGCCCGGACCTTCAGTGGCAGATCCTTGAGTTCGTCGCTGGTGGCCATCGGATACCAGAAATTGATGTACATGGCTCGCTGATCCTGTTCCCTGCATGATGTCCCGGGGTATGGCCAATATAGGCCAGCCGGCTTTCGCCCACCAAGCAAACAACACGGGTTTTCCCTGACGTGACCGAAGGCTGGTCCTGCGGAAAGATGGGCATTGGAAGCAGGTGGAATTCATGCTGTTCACGACGGGGGCCTGCACGCTGCTCCTGGCTGCACAAGTTGGCATCGCGGCGGAAGCATCGGCGACAGTCGCGCTGCCGGAGATCATCGTGACTGCACGGCGACGGCCGGAGGCGCTCTCCACGCTGCCGGTGTCGGCCACGGTGTACGGCGCAGACCGGATCCTGGAGCAAAACCTGACGTCGCTGGATGACCTGGGCCGGTTCACGCCGGGGTTCTCGTTCCACTCGGCCACCGGGCGCGGCCCCGACTCCAACCGGCCGGTGGTCCGCGGGCTCACCACGATCCGCAACGGCATCGCCAATTCGACCGTGGCCGAGACCTTCGTCGATGGCGTCTACCTCGGGGGATCCAGCCAATCCACGCCGCTGCACGACCTCGAGCGGGTCGAGATCCTGCGCGGGCCGCAGTCGAGCCAGTTCGGCCGCGCCACCTACGCCGGCGCGATCAACTACGTGACCCGCGATCCGGGGCCGGTAATGGCCGGTGCCATGGAGCTGACCGGTGCCGGCCACGGCACCCGGCGTGTCAATGGGTACCTCGGCGGCCCGCTGGCCGGTGACTGGCTGCGCGGCCTGCTCAGTGCGGGGCTGGAGGAGTACGGCGGCGAGTATCGCAATACCGTGGATGGCAGCACGGTCGGCGGCGAGTCATCGCGGGACGTGGCCCTGAAACTCAAGGCCACGCCATCGACCCGGCTCGACATCGGCTTGCGCATTGCGCTGCAATCCACCGACGACGACCACTTCGCCACCTGGTTGCAGCCACGGACTGCGAACAACTGCTGTTATCGCTCGGCCGATGCACCCCGGGCCCGCGAGTATTACGACGGCGTTGCGCTCCACTCGAACACCGTCACCTTGAACACACGGGCACTCGAGGAAGCCGGCGGCGCCGGCACCCGGCTCGACCGGACCCTGGGCTCGCTCGTCATCAACTGGCGCACCGGCAACGACTGGACCCTCTCGAGCCTCACCGGGGGCGCGCATGACAAGGTCGAGCGGGGTTTCGATGCGACCTTTGCGGCCTACGACCTCCTGCCCTTCCAGCCGGGGGCATTCCTGCGACTCGATGAACTCCGTCAGCACGACTTCTCGCAGGAATTCCGGGTGGCTTCCGCCACGGACCGGCCGTGGCGCTGGACCGGTGGCCTGTACTACTACCGCGGCAGCCTGGATGAGATCGAGGAAAAACGCGTGCTCGTCGCGCCGGACGGCAGCGCCACCGCCGCTCGCAACTTCGACGACCTGGCCCGCCAGAGGGTGGAGAACCGCGCGATATTCGGCAGCCTCGAGGCCGACCTGCCCCGGCACTTCGTGCTTGGGCTCGAACTGCGCTATGCCGCCGACGAGGTGCAGGTAGGCGGCGTGCCGAACGTGCCGGATGCCGTGCCCCGGCCGACCCACGACGCCACGTTCTACGCCTTCTCGCCGCGCCTGACCCTGGCGTGGCAGGGACGATCCGGCCTGATGCCGTATCTCAACATCGCCCGGGGCCAGTCGCCTGGCACCTTCAACCTCGAAGTACCGGCCGGCGCCGACGGACAGCCGGACGAACGCTACCGCGAAGTGCGCCAGGAGGTCGTCTGGAATTACGAACTGGGGCTGCGCGGCGAACTGGCCGCCATCGATGGGCACTATGCGCTCGCGGCCTACTACCTCGACGTCGAGGACCAGCAGATGACCAACATCATCGAGGTACCAGCCGGCGGGACCGCGTCCATCCTCGGCAACGTGGGCCGGACGGCGGTCCGCGGCATCGAGGCCGAGGTATCGGCGCAGCTCACCGACCGGCTCTCGGCCACGGCCAGTTATTCCTGGACCGATTCGGAGATCCGCCGCCAGCTGAGCGAGGAGCAGGCCGACCTGCGCGGCGGCAACGGCAGCCCGGAAGACCTGCAGAGACTCGGCAACGTGGCCGGGCACCAGACGCCCCGCGTACCCGAACACATGGCATCGCTGCAACTCCGGTACCGGCGCCAGTTGACCGCAAGCCTCGCCGTGCTGGGTGGCGGCAGCTTCAGCTTCGAATCTTCGCGCTATGCGCAGGAAGACAACCTGATCGAGACGGGCAACCGGTCCTTACTTGGATTGCAGGCGGGCGTCGCCTGGCGGAATGCCGAACTCTCCATCTGGGGCAGCAACCTGACCGATGACGACACGCCCGTCGACATCCTGCGCTTCATGGATCGACGTTCCGGCACGTTGCCGTCCTGCCAGAGCTTCGTCACGGCCGGCACCGCGCCCGCCGGCACGGTCTGCGCCGGCTCCTCGACCATCCCGCGCGCCTTCGCGATCAGCCTGCCGCGGGGCCGGCAGTTCGGCGCCACGCTGCGCTATCGGTTCTAGGTGCCAAATGCGGTCCGTATTTGTCCTGATAGGCACCAAACACACGGTCCGCCGACAATCCTCCACAAGTTTTTGAATCATGCGGCTTATCAGGAGCAATCTCATGCGGAGTGCCCGTCTTCCCAACCTTCTGCCAGCCCTGATGGCCGGCGTGGCGTTGTCTGGTTTCACCCTGCTGTCGCTGCCGGCCACGGCCGCGGACGCGCTGGAACACAAGGCGGAGGTCGCGCAAGGCAAGGCGCGGCAGGAGGATCTCGAGAAAGGCAAGGCGCTGTACCTGCAGAACTGCGCAGCCTGCCACCAGCCCGAAGGCCAGGGCCTGCCGGGCGCATTCCCCCCGCTCGCCAAGTCCGATTTCATCGCAGCTGACCCGGGCACCGTGCTCGAGATCACGCTGAAGGGCCGGCAGGGCAAGATCACGGTCAACGGCGTCGAGTACAACAACGTGATGCCGGCGATGAGCTACCTGAGCGACAAGGACCTGAGCCGGATCATCACCTACGTGCTGAACAGCTGGGACAACCCCGGTGGCATCGTCACGCGCAAGCAGGTGGCGGCATACCGGGCGAAGACCGAAACCGAGGCCAAGCAGGCGGCCGGCGAGCGGCATCCTGGCTCCGGCGAGGCCGAACAGGCCTATGCCGCGCAGCCATCCCAGATCACCGACGCCCGCGCACGCCGGACCCCGGGCGCGCCGGCAATCAGCGAGGCTGAGTACAACCGGGCGACGCAGATCTTCTTCGAACGGTGCGCGGGCTGCCACGGCGTGCTGCGCAAGGGCGCGACCGGCAAGCCACTGACCCCGGACATCACGATGGTCAAGGGCACCGAGTACCTCAAGGCGCTGATCAAGTTCGGCTCACCGGCGGGCATGCCCAACTGGGGTACCTCCGGCGAACTCAACGATACCGACATCGACATCATGGCCCGGTTCCTGCAGCACGAGCCGCCGGCGCCCCCGGAATGGGGCATGCCGGAAATGAAGGGCTCGTGGAAGGTCCTCGTGCCGGTCGCGGATCGGCCAACGCGCCAGGAGAACAATCTCAACCTGCAGAACATCTTCGCCGTCACGCTGCGTGACAGTGGCGAGGTGGCGCTGATCGATGGCGACACGAAGGAGATCGTCACCACCATCAAGACCGGCTATGCCGTGCACATCTCGCGACTGTCGGATTCGGGTCGCTACGTGTACACGATCGGCCGCGATGGCAAGGTGGACCTGATCGACCTGTGGTCCAAGGTCCCGCAGACCGTGGCGGAGATCCGCGTCGGCCTCGAGGCCCGTTCCGTGGAGACCTCCAAGTACGAGGGCTACAAGGACAAGTACGCGATCGCCGGTGCCTACTGGCCCCCGCAGTTCGTCCTGATGGACGGCGCGACGCTGGAGCCGAAGAAGATCGTGTCGACCCGCGGCATGACCGTCACCGACCAGGAGTACCACCCCGAGCCCAGGGTCGCGGCGATCGTCGCCTCGCACCAGCACCCGGAGTTCATCGTCAACGTCAAGGAGACGGGCCGGATCCTGCTCGTCAACTACAGCGACATCGAGAACCTCGGCATCACGACGATCGACGCCAAGGAGTTCCTGCACGACGGCGGCTGGGATTCGACGTTGCGCTACTTCATCACGGCTGCCAACAAGTCCAACACCGTGGTCGTCGTGGACTCGAAGGACCGCAAGCTCGTGGCCAAGGTACCGGTGGATGAGATCCCGCATCCGGGCCGTGGCGCCAACTTCATCCACAAGAAGTACGGACCGGTCTGGGCCACCAGCGCGCTCGGCAACGACAAGATCACGCTGATTGGCACCGACCCCGCCCGCCATCCGGACCAGGCCTGGAAGGTGGTGCAGGTGTTGAAGGGCCAGGGCGGCGGCTCGCTGTTCGTGAAGACCCACCCGAAGTCGAAGAACCTGTGGGTCGACACGCCGCTCAATCCGGAGGAGAAGATCAGCCAGACGGTCGCGGTCTTCAACATCGACAACCTCGATGCCGGATACCAGGTCCTGCCGATCGCGGAGTGGGCGAAGCTCGGACCCGGACCGAAGCGCATCGTGCAGCCGGAGTACAACGTGGCCGGTGACGAGGTCTGGTTCTCCGTTTGGAGCGGCATGAACGAGGAATCGGCCATCGTGGTGGTGAACGACAAGACGCGGAAACTGAAGAAAGTGATCAAGGGACCGCGCATCATCACGCCAACCGGCAAGTTCAACGTGTTCAACACCGGACACGACGTGTATTGACCCGTCTGCACAGGCAAGCAACATCGATGCATCGGCAAGAACCGCCTGTCGTGCGACTGGATGGCCAGCGCCATCACCGCACGCTGACCTGGGCCACCGCATTTGCGGTGGCCTCTTTTTTTCCTGCCATCCAGGCTGACCCGCTGGCTGGTGGCCAGGCCGACAACCTGGCTTCGGCCATTGCCGGCAGCACGATCCACCTCGGGTTCCGCTACCGCTTCGAGGCGGTGGATGACGATGCCTTCAGCGAGGATGCCTGGGCCAGCACGCTGCGCTCGAGGTTGACTGTTATCCCGCGGCCAATCAACGGCTTCGAGGTACTGCTCGAGGTGGACGATGTACGCCATGTGGGCGCCGACCAATTCAACGACAGCCGCAATGGCGTGACGAACCGGCCGACAGTGATCGATCCCGAGGGCACCGACCTGAACCAGGCGCTGGTGCGCTACACGGGCTTTGCCGGCACCGAACTTGCCATCGGCCGGCAGCGGATCGAGCGGGCCAACCAGCGGTTCGTGGGCGGCGTGGGCTGGCGCCAGAACGAGCAAACCTTCGATGCGGCCAGCATCAGTCACAAGTTCGGCAAGCGGCTGACCACGTCGTATGCCTACGTCAGCCGGGTGAACCGCATCAACGGGCCCGACAGCGGCACGCCACCGGCCGATCTCGACAGCCAGTCGCACCTGCTGGACGCCAGCTACGCCTTTGGCCCGGCCCTGACCCTGTCGGCCTACGGCTACCTGATGGACTTCGACAATGCGCCCGCCCTGTCCAACCGGACCTTTGGCGCAAGGGCCACCGGCGGCGTGGCGATCGCCGCCGATTTCAGGCTGGTCTACGCCGCGGAGTTCGCGCGGCAGGCCGACTATCGGGACAACCCGGTCGATTACTCGGCCGGCTACCATCTGGTCGAGGCCGGCATTGCCGCACCGAAGTTCGGCCTGAAGCTCGGCTACGAAGTACTGGGTGGCGATGCCTCGCCAGGCCGCTCATTCCGCACGCCGCTCGCCACGCTGCATGCCTTCCAGGGCTGGGCCGACAAGTTCCTGACCACACCCGATCGGGGCATCGAGGACCTGTACGCCACGGTCACCGGCAAGGCATTGGGGGCTGACCTCGCGCTCACCTTCCACGATTTCGATGCCGAATCCGGCCATGGCAGCTGGGGCACGGAATGGGATGCCTCGGCCAACTGGCCGATCGGCCCGCACTATGCCGTGCTGCTGAAGGCGGCCAGCTACGATGCGGACGACTTTGCCAGGGACACCGGCAAATACTGGCTCATGCTGACCGCGAGCTTCTAGGCCCGGGCAACCTGCGAAACGTCCCCGGGGCGCACCCGGGTCGACGTCAGCGACGGCACCTGGGTCGGCACCAGGAACGGCACAAAAAAGAGGCGGGCCACTGGCCCGCCTCCCTTCACGTCGGGATTGGCACCCCGGTTACTTGCGACGCTTCCGGCGCACCGTGCCGCCGACGGGCTCATCGTGGATCAGCCGGATATGCGGCTCGGAGGCGTAGTCCGCGTGCTCGAAGTCGGGCGGCCCGTGCGGATGGTTGTGGCCATCCGAATTCATCCACTGGTAGAGCTGCGGCTTCTTCCGGTACCAGTTGGCCGCGGCACGCAGCTTGTTCTCGTCCGGATTGGTCCACGGGTTGAAGTGGAAATAGTTGAAGAGCTGCGAGTCGGTACGACCGAAGGCGATCGTGCCGTACTTGCAGCGGAACGAGCCGTGGTTGATGTACGGCGGCCGCCAGAAGTAGCCACCAGTGGGCAGTTCGCCGAACTGCATCATCCAGGAGGTGCCCCAGATGTGGTACGACTCCTCGGCGCAGTCATGGTAGGAAATGTTGTCCTGCATGTACTGCGGGGTCATGCAATAGAGGAAGCTGAATGCCTCGCTCAACGGATCGAAGCGCAGCAGCTTGATCATGCAGCCCGTGGCCACCGAAGGTGACACGATGCTGCCCCCCGCCCACGGGCGGTCCTCGTAGCTGTTCAGCGAGACCAGGCCCTCGGTCAGCGCCAGCCGGTGGTTCTTGTCGGACTCGATGAAGGTCGGCTCGCTGTCGTTGAACATCAGCAGGACTTCGGCGCCCTGGGCCACGGAGATCGCGCCAACAGCCACGCCGGCCGGAATGAACGCGAAGTGCCCCTCGGTCCAGACTTCCTTGCCGACCTTGATGCTGCCGTTCAGGACAAACATCTCCATGTCCGAATAGCTCATGCCGGGCTTGCGCTTGTAGCCGCTGTCGAAGCGGACCTTCAAGGTGCAGGCGCCGGTGTCGGTATCGAGCGACAGCACCTTGTACTGGCTGCCCTTGAAGCCGGCCACGCCGAACTTCTTGTACGGCTGGTCGAGCTCCACGTAGGGTTCTATATGCGGTCTTGCCACGAATCCATCTCCTGAATCAAATTGCTGCTGCGCTCGAATATGCGGCTGCGCTGGCTGGCCTTGGGCCGTGCCGGGCAGGCGGGAACTAGAAAACCACCTGGTGCGGGCCCTTGGGCTTCTTCGCGATTTCCTCGCGCTTGATCACGCGGCGCTGGTCGCCCGTGACATTGAAGCCCTTCGTCTGGATGATCTGCAGGAACTCCGCCACCCACTTCTCGCGCTGGGCCGCCAGGCCATCCTGTTCCTTGACGATCGCCGCATAGCGCTTCTTCTGCTCGACGACGTTCTCCTTGATCCAGGCAACGGCCTCCTTGGTCCGGGCCGGCTTCACGTCCTGTACTCGCTTGGGCATTCATCGATCTCCAGAAATCGCGCCCCGGGGGCGCTGCAAGCAAAAATCCGCGGCCGGGGCCGCCCCTACTCATGAGCTTACCGCTCATGCGCTTACCGCATGGTCTTCCGGTACCAGTCATTCATGTCATCGCCCGTCGTCAGCCAGACGCCGCTGTGGCTGGCGATGTGCCCGAAGGCACGCTTCAGGTGCTTGAACTTGTTGGGCTGGCCGACCCAGAACGTGTGCAGGCAAATCGGCATGCACCGGGCGTTGTCGGCACCTTCATCGTACAACACATCGAACTGGTCCACGATCATATCGCCAAAAGCCTCGGAACTGACACCCACGTTGGCGAAGGCAGGGATGTCGTTCAGCTCCACGGTGTAGGGCACGGAAACCAGGCTCCCGCGACTGACTTTCAGCGGGAAGGGATGGTCGTCGGCGGTGTAGTCACACAGGTATTCGACACCCATGTCGGCCAGGATGTCGGGGGTATTGTTGGTGTGCGTCAAGAACGGCGACAGCCAACCCCTGGTCTTGCGGCCGGTTGCCCTTTCGATGGCCTTCAGCACGCCACCGATGATCTCGCGCTCCTTCTTCTCGTCGATTCCCGACAGGAAATTGGCCGGGGCATTGTTGATGCCGTGGCCGATGAAGGCCCACTTGCGCTTGTTGGTCTCCTCCACGATCCGCGGATACTCCCGGATGATGTCGGAGTTCAGGCACACGGTACCCCGCATGCCGATCTGGTCCATCAGCTCGACCATCCGCCAGAGCCCGACCCGGTTGCCGTAGTCGCGCCAACCGTAGTTCAGCGGATCGGGATTGAACTGCTGGGTGCCCGGGATGATCGCCGTGCCGGGAATGTCGTGCGGGAAGTGCTCGATGTTGATGTAGGGGATGACCGCGACGCGCGCACCCTTCGGCAGCCTGAATTTCGGCCGGTCGATGATCGGCACGTAGTCGTAATGGGGCGTCTGCGTCAGTCCGGCGCGATTTGCCCCGACAAGACTTGCCCCGCCACGGCTGGTCGGGACGGGCTTCCCGCGTGCTTTCTGCCTGCTGGCCATCCGGCGATCCCCCAGGTCGTTATTTCTTCAGTCCCTTGATGTACTTCAGCGCTTCGGCCTTGCCAATCACGTCGCCGTACTTGGCGTTGATGTCGAACAGGTTGGCCTCATGGGGGGCGTCATGGCGGTCCCCGACGCACTCCTCGATCACGATCGGCCGGAAGCCGTGCTGGACGGCATCCACGGCCGATGCCCGGATGCATCCGGAGGTCGTGCAGCCGGTGATCAACACGGTGTCCACGCCCATCGCGGTGAGCGTCGCCGCGAGCGACGTGCCAAAGAAGGCGCTGGCGTAATTCTTGACGATCACGAGCTCGCTCTTCTTCGGTTCCATGCCCTTGCAGAATTTCGCGTAGCGGCTGCCGGGCACCAGGCCCTTGAGTACCGGCGCCTTCTTGATCCAGATGCCACCATCGGGGAAGCCGGCCGGGTTGTACTCGACTCGGGTGTGGATGATCGGCATCTTCTTTGCCCGGGCGGCCCGCAGCACGGCTGGCATCTCGGCCACCGCCTTGATGACGCCGGGCGCATACAGGGGCGCGCCCTTCACCGTGTAACCCTGCAACAGGTCGATCACCAGCAAGGCGGTCTTCCTGCCGAAGCCCAGCCGGTTGCCCCAGACACCCGCATAATTCTTCGCAGCGGTCACTTCGGCCATCGCATCGATCCTCGTGTGGCAGTCAACTCGCGGGAGTGGCCATAGTTCCACCGAACCACACATCCTGCAAGCGGCTATCCTGGTTGCTGGTTCAAGACGGGTAGGTCGAGGCCGCTGGTTCGCCTTGTGGACGAATCCAGCGGAGCACGGACGCGTGCCGCCGTCTGGGCGGATAATGCCGGGACGTCGTTGCCCGGAATCGCCTGACTGAATTCAGGAGCATTGCCATGAACCCATCCGGATCCGCACAGCCGACCACCGTGGCCGGGGAACCGTCCCGCGCGGCCGGCCCCTCGCTCGACAAGTACAAGTGCCTCAGCGGCTTCGAGGGGCATGAGACGGAACTCGGCCTGTCGATGTCCATCCTGCTGAAGATCCTCGGCGACCACTTCGGCTATGCCCACGAGATGAATGACCCGCTGGTCAAGGCGCACCTGCTGGCGATCCAGTTCGCCAAGAACAACGGCAAGCTCGCCGAATACGTGGCGCACGACATCAAGACCATGGAGCCGGTGACGCTGCGCATGAAGATGATCATCGAAAAGACCGGCAATCCGGAAATCGCGCTGATTGCGCTGTTCGACCGCACGGCCTGCCACTATGCACTGGCGATGACCTCCACGGGCGAAGGCCGCAGCCGGACGTGGCAGGACCCGTTCGGCTACGTGCTCGGCCAATGCCGCAAGATCGGCCAGTTCGACCTGACCTCGCGGGAGATCCACGAGAACTGGACCGTGCCGCGCCTCAAGGGCTATGCCGCGTCCATGGGTGTGCGGATCACGGTCTCGGACTGGCGGGACGACGGTACCATCACCTGTACATTGGCCGATTGAGGCCATCGAACATTCAAGTGGCCGATCGAGGCCATCAGCAACTGGATCCATCCCAAGGGGGACTGCACGTGCAAACTGGCGACAAGGCCACGGATAAAGCCAAGGCAATCGGCGCAACGACCAGGGTGGCACTCACCATCATCGGCTTGACCGCGGTGGCAGTGCCGGCGGCGGCAGCCGTCGAGGAAATCATCGTCACTGCGCAACGGCGCGAGCAGAACATCCAGGACGTTCCGGTGGCGGTCAGCGCCTTCAGCGCGGGCCAGATCACCAGCCGGCAGATCGACACCGTGCAGGACATCGGGCAGAACGTGCCCAACCTGCAGACCACCACGGTGACGGCCGGTGCCGACGCCATCCAGATCCACGCCCGCGGGGCCAGCGTGCAGAACCCCGCCTTCAACCTGGCCGAGTCGCCGGTTGGCGTGTACGTGGATGATGTCTATTACGGGCGCCTCGCCAGCGTGAATGTCGACCTGCTGGACATCGACCGCATCGAGGTACTGCGTGGCCCGCAGGGAACGCTGTACGGGCGCAATACCATCGCCGGTGCCGTGAAGTTCATCACCCGCACGCCGGGCGACGAAAAGTGGCTCACCGCCTCGCTCGGGATCGGCAACTACGAAACCACGCGGGTCGGGTTGTCCCTCGGTGGGCCGATCGCGGACGGCAAGCTCGCCGGTTCCATCGCCGGACTCTACGACCAGCGCAACAAGGGCTGGCAGCACGACCCGGTCACCGGCAAGGACCCCGGCGAATACGACAACAAGGCCGCGCGCGCCAAACTGCACTGGTATGGCAGCAGCAACTTCGATGCCGTCCTCACCGGCTGGATTTCCGACGTGAAGAACGACGGCTACAACGCCGTGCCGTACATGCCGTTCTGCTACAACGACGTGGCGCCGCCGGCCTGCAACACCACGGAATTTCGCCCCGCACCCGCGGGCAGCCAGCCGAAGGGTGGCTTCTACGACACCTACAGCGCCGATGGCGTCAACTATGGCGATTCGGAACAGGCCGGTGCCAACCTGCATCTCCGGTTCGACCTCGGCTTTGCCACGCTCCGGTCGATCACCGGGTACGCCAACATCGACACCCGGTTCGGCTTCGACCTCGCCGGCGGTGGCGCCGACTTCGGCCCGGTGCCGGCTGCCCAGTTCGGGCTGAGGGTCCGCTCCGATTCCACCTTCGACCAGTTCAGCCAGGAATTCCAGCTGCTCGGCAATGGCGACGGCAACCTGGAGTGGCAGCTCGGCGCCTACTACCTGAACGAGGACGGCTTCCAGCAGTATGCGGGCATCGTTCCCGGCCTCTCGGCCTCGCCCATCTTCGACGAGGGCATGGACAGCGAGACCAACAGCTACGCCGTCTATGGCCAGGCCACCTACCGATTGAGCGAGCGCTTCTCCGTGACCGGCGGCGCGCGCTGGACGCGCGACGACAAGGAATACAGCGACACCTGCACCGGCATTTTCTGCACGGCGCCGTTCGTGGCGCTGAAGGATGACTGGGACGAGACCACCTTCAAGCTGAGCCTCGACTACCAGCCGGCTGACAACCAGCTCGTGTACCTGTCCTGGGCCAGCGGCTTCCAGGCCGGCGGCTTCCGGACCCTGTGCTTCGGCGACCTGAGTGCCGGCTGCGGCGGCACAGCCTTCGATCCGGAGACCGTGGACAGCTTCGAACTCGGTTTCAAGAGCGACCTCGCGGACCGGACGGTGCGGCTCAATGCGGCGGTCTTCTATGCGATGTACAGCGACATCCAGCAGGTCGTGCTCAATTCATCGGGCGGTTTCCCGATCGACAACATCGGTGATGTCGATGTCTACGGGCTCGAGCTGGAAGTGGCATGGACGCCGATTGCCGACCTGAACGTCCACGCCAACCTGGGCCTGCAGGACAGCGACTTCGGCCATGTCAGCCCGAACTCGCCACCCGGCGGGTTGAACGGCAACGCGGTTCCGGTGAAGCACCTGCCCGGCAGCCCGCGCTGGCAGGGCAAGATCGGCTTTGACTACAGCATTCCGCTGGAGAACAATCTGGCCTTCTTCTATGGCCTCGATGTGTTCCACACGGATGACTACTACAGCGAGGCCCGCAACCTGGTGAGGATCGACGACTACACCCGGGTGAATGGCTTCCTCGGCCTCCGTCCGGACGACCGCCATTGGGAGCTGCGGCTTTCCGCGAAGAACATCACCGACGAGGAGGACAACGTGTCGGGCATCTTCAGCAACGGCTTCACGAACATGCGCGCGCCGCTGCCGCCCGCCGAGTACCTGCTTGAGTTCCGGATCAACCGCTAGGACAACGTCCCGGGTGACTGCCCGGCGGGCCGCCGCGGCAGCCACCTGTACTGTCGCGTTGGCCACGGCGGTCATCGTTCCCGGCTGCACGCGCCCGGAGGCCGCGCCGGACCACGATCTGATCATCATCGGCGCCGGCATCGCCGGCCTCTCGGCCGCGCTCGAGGCGGCCGCCGATGGCCAGCGCGCAGGCCACGGCGCAGACCGCCGCATCCTGGTCGTGGATGCCAATTCCGTCGGCGGCGGCCATGCCGTCAAGGCCGGTGGCTTCGCGCTCGTGGGCACGCCGCTGCAGGCCAGGAAGGGTTATGCCGACAGCCCGGAGATCGCCGCAAGGGACATCCTGCGCTGGGGCGAGGATGCGGATCCGTCGTGGGTGCGACGCTACGTCACCGAATCCCGCAAGGAAGTCCACGACTGGCTGGCGGGTTTCGGCGTCAAGTGGACCTTCATCCTCGACACGCCCGAGCACTCGGTCCCGCGCTTCCACTTCGCAGGCGGCGGGGCACTGAATGTCGTCGTGCCGCTGATGCAAGCCGCCTTCGCCGATCCCCGGATCGAGTTCCTGTGGAACAGCGAGGTCACCGCGATCCGCCAGGATCACGGCCAGGACCAGGAGCACGGCCGTGTCACCGGCATCGATGTCCGCGACACCCGGACCGGCGCCCGCCGCTCGTACACAGCGCCCGCGGTGATCATCGCGACCGGCGGCTGGCAGGGGAACCTCGCCTTCGTCCGCCGGGAATGGCGGGCGGACATCGCACCGCCCGAACGCCTGTATACCGGCGCCGGCTTTTTCGCCACCGGTTCCGGCATCGGCCTCGGCCGGGCCGCGGGAGCCGGCACGACGCGCATGGATCACCAGGTAACCTTCACCACCGGCGTGCCGGACCCGCTCGAGCCGGCGGGCGACCGTGCACTGCTCACGCAGAACCCGGCTGCGATCTGGGTCAACAGCCAGGGCCAGCGCTTCATCAACGAGGCCGGTCCGAGCAAGGTAGCGGACGAGGCCATCCTGAAGATGGCGCCGGCCACGCACTGGCTCATCTTCGATGCCGACGGGCTGCGCAACCTGCGGATCCGCGACGCGGTCTGGTTGCGCAACCCCACCGGCATCGAGCCGCTGGAAACCGCGGGACTGATCAAGCGGGCCGATTCACTGGCGGCGCTGGCCACGGCTGCGGGATTGCCGGCCGATGCATTGACAGCAACCGTACAACGCTGGAACACGTTCGTGGCCGCCGGAACCGATGCGGATTTCGGGCGGTTCAGCATCGCCCGGCCGGATCGCTTTGCACGGGCACTCGGCAAGGCACCGTGGTATGCGATCCAGCTGTTCCCGATGACGCGCAAGAGCATGGGCGGGCTCTCGATCGACGAGGACGCGCGGGTCCTCGATCGGTCGGGTCAGGCCATCCCCGGCCTGTATGCCGCCGGCGAAGTGACGGGCGTGGCGGGGATCAACGGCAGCCATGGTGGCGAGGGCACCTTCCTCGGCCCGTCGGTGCTGCTCGGCCGGATCGCCGGGCGGACGGCCAGCCAGGTCTCGACCACCGGGATCGCAGCCGGAAACGTGGACCGGAACGTGGCCCGCGAGGCGATGGCCTCGGCAGATACCGCGTCCGGTCCCACGGCACAGGCTCCGAGGAACGCGCCATCCGATGTCGAACCGGCAGCCGTCACGATGAGCGTGGACACGCTCCGCCAGCTCATCGAGCACGAGCGGCCCGGCTACTGGCATTTCGCGCGGGCCCACCGAATCGTGCTGGAACGGGAACTTGATTGCGTGGCCTGCCACAGCCCGGCATGGCCCACGGAGGCCGCCCGCACGCGCGAGCAGCGGCAGTTGCAGCTGAAGACCTGTGCAACCTGCCACTGAGCCACCGGCCAACGAACCCTGGCCGGCACCGCGCTACGCCTGGTACGTCGTCATCGTACTGACCTCGGCCTACCTGCTGTCCTTCCTCGACCGGCAGATCCTGGCCCTGATGGTCGAACCGATCCGGCGGGATCTCGACATCTCCGACACGCAGGTCAGCCTGCTCGGCAACCTTGCCTTCGGGATCTTCTACACGGTGCTGGGCCTGCCGATCGGCCGGGCAGCGGACCGCTTCAACCGCCGCTGGATCATTACCGCGGGCATCTCGCTCTGGTGCCTGATGACGGCGGCCTGCGGCCTGGCGCGCACCTTCCTGCACCTGTTCCTGGCACGGGTCGGGGTGGGCGTCGGTGAAGCCACGCTGAACCCGGCGGCGCTGTCGATGATCAGTGATTACTTTCCGCGCGAGAAACGCGGCCGGGCACTGACCTTCTACAACATGGGCATCTCGCTCGGGGTGGGCATCGCGCTGATCTTCGGCGGCCAGGTCATTGCCTGGGTGGCTGCCGCGCCGCCCGTGCACCTGCCCGGCTTCGGCGTGCTTCATGCCTGGCAAACGGTCTTCCTGCTGGTCGGCATCCCCGGCCTTCTCGTGGTGCTGCTGATGATGACGGTTCGCGAGCCGCGGCGCCGCGACCAGCTGCAGATTGCCCAGGCCGCCGATGCCCAACGTGGCGGCGAGATCAGCATCCGCGAAACCGTGGCCTTCCTGTGCCAGCGCTGGCGGACCTACTCGACGCACTTCATCGGCATGTCGATCGTCACGATCCTCGGCTACAACTATTTCTTCTGGGTGCCGAGCATGTTCCTGCGAACCTGGCACTGGACCATCCCGGAGATCAGCCTCGGTTACGGCCTCGTCACCATCACGGGCGGGCCGCTGGGCGTCCTGCTGGGCGGCTGGATCGCCGAACGCCTGGCGGCGCGCGGGCATCCGGATGCGATGATGCGCACGAGCTTCGGTGGCGCGATCCTGCTGCTGGCGCCCACCGCGATCCTCGTGCCGTTGATGCCGAACGGCTCGCTGGCGCTCGCGCTGCTGTTTCCGCTGTCGATCGGCGGCGCACTGACGACGGCCACCGGCGCCGCGGCGCTGCAATTGATCACGCCGAACCAGATGCGGGCCCAGGCCACCGCAATGTATTACTTCGTGATCAACATCCTCGGCTTGCTGGGCCCGACCGTGGTCGGCATGGTGACCGACTACGGCTTCGGCAATGACGGGGCGCTGCGCTGGTCGATGGCGATCGTGAGCGCCTTCTCGGGCGTGCTGGGCCTGCTCTTCCTCGGCCTGCACCTGCCGCATTTCCGCGAGCGGATCCGCGAGGCGGCGACCTGGAGCCGCTAGCAGGGTGATGCCGGTTGCTCAAGCCCCGGCGAATGCCCGCCTCACCACCTCATCGGCAGCCGCGCGCACCCGCCACAAGGCCCGCGCCGCGTTGAGCTGGCTCGTCGCCCGGGCCTGGTTGTGCTCGCTGCGCGTCGCAAAGCGCTGCGGATCCCAGCCGAAGTAGCATTCGCGCAGCGCATCGGCGCAGAAGCGGGCGGCCAGTTCCACGTAGATCGTCAATGTGCCGGCGACGATGCCGGCGATCTCGCCGGCCTCGATCCAGCCCGAGGCCAGTCCCGCATAGCCCCGGACCGCGCCGGTGAACAGCGCGAGATCGAAATCCGACACCCGCTCGTCCTCGCCGGCCGGATTGCACCAGCTGCGAAAGGCGTCGCCCAGCTCCAGCACGAGCGGCATGCGCCCGAGGGTATCGAGGTCGATCAGGCACAGGCCGTCGCCAGTTGCCGCGTCAAAGAGCAGGTTGTTGACCTTGGGATCCCCGTGCACGACGCGATCCGGCCCTACCGGCAGGACCGGCAGTCCACCGGCAAGTTCGAGGATGTCCTCTGCCAATGGCCGGATCGTTCCGATCTGCCGATGGTCGGCGTGGTCGACGAGCGCCTGGCGCAGCACAGCCAGGTGCCGGGTCGTGTCGTGGACGCCGAGCCGTGGATTGCTGAAGCGGTGGTCGAGGCTGTCCAGGGTCCGGTGGAAACGCGCGAGCAAGGCCCCGGCGGCTGTGGCCTCCGCGGGCGACGACAGGCGATTGCGGTTGATGCCCTCGATCCAGGTCAGCACCCGGTAGATCCGGCCAGCATCCTCGCACCACCACCGCCCATCCCGCGTGGGCACGAGTTCCGGTGTCGTCATGTCGGCAGCGCGCAGGTGGCGGGTCACGGCCCGGATGTCGTCATTCACGCTGGCGGGAAACACCGGGTTCAATTGCTGCAGGACATGGCGCACGACCGGCTCTCCCGATGCCGGTGAGTTCGCCACGAGCCAGGTGTGGTTGATCAACCCGCTGCCAAGCGGAGCGGCGCTCCGTCCATCGAGGTTCCAGGCAGCGAGGACGGCAGGCGGGATCACCGGAAGGGGCATGCGGCCTATTCTGGCACCGGAGCCCAGGTTTGGCTGCTGCAGCACGAGGAAGCCCGCGGCGACAGCCAGCCGGTTCCGGGCGGACTGCGATTGCCTTGACTGCCCCGCCCCCCGACGTCAGACTTTTCGCATGGATAATGCAATGGCTCCCGGATCCGCTCCGATCGCCGGCCCCCCCTCCCTGAATTTCTCGAATGCGGCAGCCGCCAAGGTGGCGGAACTGATTGCCGAGGAAGGCAACCCCAACCTCAAGTTGCGGGTGTTCATTTCCGGCGGCGGCTGCTCGGGCTTCCAGTACGGCTTCACCTTCGACGAGGACCTCGGGGAAGGCGACATCCAGGTGAACAACCAGGGCGTCACGCTGGTGATCGATCCGATGAGCGTGCAGTACCTGGGCGGCGCCGAGATCGACTACAAGAGCGACCTCGAAGGTGCCCGCTTCGTGATCCGGAACCCGAACGCCGCCACCACCTGCGGCTGCGGTTCCAGCTTCTCCGTTTGACCCCCCGGCCAGTCCAGCACATGAACCCCGAAACCCGAGACGAGATAGAAGGCCTGCTGCGCGAAAATCGCGTGGTGTTGTTCATGAAGGGCAACCGCGCCCAGCCGCAGTGCGGGTTCTCCGCGAAGACGGTGGCGGCGCTCGACATGGTGCTGCCGGAGTACGTCGCGGTTGATGTGCTGCGCGACCCGGACCTCCGCGACGGCATCAAGGCCTACGGCAACTGGCCGACGATTCCCCAGCTGTACGTGGGCGGCGAGCTGATCGGCGGCAGCGACATCGTGACCGGGATGTTCGAGTCCGGCGAACTCGGCGGCGCCCTGGGTGTGGCGGAGCCAACCGCCGATTCGCCACGCATCGATATCTCGCCTGCCGCTGCCAGGGTCATGGTCAGGGCGATCAGGGATCGTGCGGATTCAGCCGTCCACCTCAGGATCGATGCCGCGTTCAACCATGGCATGTCCCTGGCTCCGCCGCAGTCCGGCAGCATCGAGGTTGCGTGCGGGCCGGTGACGCTGCGGCTCGACAAGTGGAGTGCCGCACGGGCAAATGGCCTGTCCATCGACGTGATCGAGGGCATCCAGGGCCAGGGCTTCAAATTCGACAATCCCAATGCCCCGCCGCCGGTCCACCAGATGACGGTACAGGAACTGCAGGCCCTGGCGAAGGACGGCTCCCTGAACCAGCCGGGCAGGCCCTGGCTGTTCGATGTCCGCGGCGAGGACGAGCGCCGGGTGGCAGCCTTGTCGATGGCACGACCGCTGGACGACGACAGCCGGCGGATCATCGACGGCCTGCCACGTGACACCCCGATCATCTTCCATTGCCACACCGGCCGTCGGAGCCATGCCGTGGCGGAACGGTATCGCCGCATGGGCTACACGAACCTGCACAACCTGAGCGGCGGCATCGACGCCTGGTCGCAGGAAATCGACCCGGCCATCCCCACCTACTGACGACACGGCCTGCCGGCGGCTGGCCCGCGGTGGCGGCCGGCGCCGAGGACAGTCATCGTCCGCGCAACCTAATCGGCCAGGTCGTTCACCAGCATGATCCCGGCTGGCTTGCCGTCGCTCGTTTCATCGGCGCGGGCCGTATCACGCAGGATCACGGTCTGGACCGTCCCCGAGCCCGCCACCACGTCGGTGGCCGCAACCACCGTCTTGGTGCCGGCTTCCGTGAAGGTCACCGTGTAAGCGTCCGGAATGAAACCCAGGTGTCCGGTGGCGCCTCGCAGCCCCAGGTTGCGCAGCGTGGGGTCGCCGGCGAGATCGGTCCCCCGCTTGAGGATGTAGGCATCGATCAGTGCCGGGGCACCGGGTGCCGCATCGATGATCCTGATCTTGCCCTGCGCGTACACCGGCCGGATGTCATCCACGAGCACGCTACCACTGATGCCGGCCAGCAGCCCGGTGGCCAGCACGGTGATCCGCTGGCCCACGCCGAGGGTCTGGGTGAAGCTGAAGGGCGGTGTTGCCGGCGCCGGATCGGAACTCAGCACGCCGCGGAAGGCATAGGCGCCTGGCGTCGCTGCGACATAGCCGGTATCCCCCAGGTAGCCGAGGTTGGCCGCAAAGGTCACGTCAGCCGCGCCTTCGGTCGCCGGGTCGCCGACCACGTCGATGGCCGGTGCATCCGGTGACAGGTGGATGACGCGCACATCGGCAAGCGTGCCCTTGTCCATCAGCTCCGGCAGCACGTTGTCCTG
>CAZMVP010000001.1:43372-45353 GCA_964569355.1 uncultured Chromatiaceae bacterium
CGCGCACATCGGCAAGCGTGCCCTTGTCCATCAGCTCCGGCAGCACGTTGTCCTGCCGGGCGGCAAAATGGTTGTCGATCACGAGCGAGACCGGCGACGGCCCGGTGGCCGTGTTCGCCACGGCCACCAGCAGCAGGTCATCGCGGCTCTTCAGCGGAATCGTCTGCGACTGGAACAGCACGGACGCGGGGACGCCGGCGGGCGTCAGGCTGATGACGTAGTCACCCGCCGGCTGGAGCTGCCGCGGCTCGGGCTGGTTGCCGTAGGTGATCTGGCCGATCGGCACCGACGCTGCCAGCACGGCCCCGGGCGCCGTCAGGTACACATCCATCGGTGGCTGGTCGGGTGCGGCGTTGACCAGTTGCAGCCGGGCATTGCCCTCCGGGATGGTTTCCATCGGACTGTTGAAGATCAGGGAATGGACGGTGTCATCCGCATCCTTGCCCAGCGCGATCACCGTGTATTCCTGCCCGGCATCCAGGTGCGTGCCCGGCGCATCGAGGATCGTCTGGTTGCCCCCGGCCAGGATCGCCTGCACGGAGAAGTCGTAGGCACGCGGCGTCACGATGACGAAGCCGGAACCGCCCTTGTAGGGCACGCTTGCCCGCAGCGTGACGCCATCGACGACGAAATTCACCATCGGCGCGTCCGGCGATGCCTGGATGAAGCGGAACGCGACATCGTTGTCGACCTTGTCGTTGCCGCCGCAACCGCCCAGAAACAGGACAGCCGCCAGGACAGGCGCCAGCCGGCGCGCGATTCGAACCATCGTCATGCAATCACCCTTCAAGGACTGTCCGGGCCCGCGGTGGTGGCCCCGACCGGACGCCGCATTATAACGACCGCCTCCCGGTTGCAGCCGACACTGATACCATGGCGCCATGCCACACCAATCCATCATGGCCACGCTGGCCGCAACCACCCTGCTCTGCGCAGCCCTCCTCGCCTCGCTGCCGGCCCATGCCGGCGAGTGTCGGCAACTGCTCCATCCCCTGCTGCTGGATGCCACGCCGAACCAGACCGAGGTAGCGCGCGTCCGGGCGATCTGCCAGGCAGAGGCGGACCGCGGTGATGCGGATGCAACCTACGAGCTGGCCCTGTTCTCGCTGGGCCTGGGCGGCAACTGGCAACCGGAGGCGGCGATCCCGCTGATCCGGTCCGCGGCCGACCGCGGCGTCAGCGAAGCCGAGTACTGGCTCGCCTGGCAATCGGAATCCGGCCCGGCGCTGCCGCATGACACGGCCGTGGCCCTCGAGTGGTACCGAAAGGCCGCGGCGCAGCGCCACAGGCTGGCCCTGCAGCGGCTTGCCGAGGCCTCCGAGAAGGGCGAACTCGGCTTGCCGGTGGATCTCCGCCAGGCGATGGCCTATCGCGCCCAGATCCGCCGCTGCGAGACGGAAAATGCGAAATAGCCGGCGCTGACCGGCTCCCGACGGCGGCCTCGCCCGCCGGGTCCGTCATTTTGTGATCCGGTTCCCTCAACTTTCCCGCTGATCTGCCGAAGGCCCTGTAGTGCGTGCCGGGTCCATGCCAGGTCCCTGACCGCCTTGGAACCACCTTTACGGGATCTGTTGCTGCAATGGGCTGGTCGGAGCTGTTGATCTACACGCTGTTTGCCGCGTTCGGCTATGCGCTGGCGCGGGTCGTCGACCAGCTCCGGCAATGGCACCGGGAGCGCGCCGTGCAGACTCCGGAGCCCGCGCCGCAGGCGAGCGGACCACCGATGTCCGCCACGATGCGACATCGGGAGCTGGAACGGCAGGTGGTCTATGGCCGCTTCCGCAAGAGTGTCAACGATGCGGTCAACGCGGCGGTGAACGAGGGCCACGGATCCTACGGGCTGCTCTACCAGATCCGCGATGACTACGGCGCCCTGCTCCGCCTGGCCCCCACCCCGGTCAGCCAGGCCGCCGACAGCATGATCCGCTGCGTCACGCTGCTGCTGAACCTCGGCGCGTCGGACCAGCGCCACGCGATGTAT
>CAZMVP010000002.1:0-5634 GCA_964569355.1 uncultured Chromatiaceae bacterium
CTATAAACCGGCCGGCAAATGCCGCCGAAATCACATAACGCACTGTATAAAAAGATATAATACCGGCCACCAAACCGGCCATAAGCCCTAAGGTGGACCCCGATGTTCCCCTCCGCCGCCGAACCCTACCTGCCTGCCGCCACAGCCACGGCCCTGGAGGATCTGGCGTTCAGGCTGGCGCGCGAAGCGGGCGCGCTGGCCGGCCAGCTGCCGGCGCCGGTCACCCTGCAGGTCGGCGAGTTGTTGCGGTCCATGAACTGCTATTACTCGAACCTGATCGAGGGCCACGACACACATCCGCGGGATATCGACCGGGCACTGGCCGCGGACTATTCCCATGACGCCACCAGGCGGAACCTCCAGCTCGAGGCTCGGGCGCATATCGAGGTTCAGCGGCTCGTGGATGGCGGGCAGGTGGCGCCACAACCGGCAGCGAGCCGCGGGTTCATCACCTGGGCACATCGGGAATTCTGCAGCCGCCTGCCCGACACACTGCTGGCCGTAACAAACCCGGATACCGGAGAGCGACTGCCGGTCGTGCCTGGCGAGATGCGTTCGCGGGCGGTGGCAGTGGGTCGGCACGTCCCGCCACCTGCGGCCGATCTGCCGGCTTTCCTGGAGCGCTTCGAGCAGGCCTACGCGGCCGACCATCTCTCCCGATCGCGACAGGTCGTGGCGGTCGCGGCCGCCCATCACCGCCTGCTGTGGATTCATCCATTCCTGGACGGCAACGGTCGCGTGGCGCGGCTGATGTCCCATGCCATGTTCCTTGAACTGGGGATGGGCTCGGCGCTCTGGTCGGTGTCCCGGGGCCTGGCCCGGAATGTGGCGAGGTACAAGGAGCTGCTCATGGCGGCGGACGCACCGCGCCGGGGCGATCACGACGGCCGCGGCGCATTGTCGGAGGCTGCCTTGACCGATTTCTGCCGCTTCTTCCTGGAGTGCTGCCTGGATCAGGTGGGTTTCATGCGGGAGTTGCTGCAGCCGGCGGAGCTCCAGCGCCGGGTGGCGCGGTATACCCGCGATGAAGTCGATGCCGGCCGGCTGCCGGCCGGTGCCGTGGAGATCCTTCGCGAAGTATTGCTGGTCGGGGAAGTGGCGCGCGGCCGCGTGGCCGGGCTGGTTGGCACCAGCGACCGCAGTGCACGGCGTGTCACGGCACGGCTCATCGAGCGGAAGCTGCTGATGGCCGGCTCGCACCGGGCACCATTGCGACTGGGCATCCCGCTGGAAGTCGTCGAGCACTGGTTCCCGCGGCTCTATCCCGAGGCGGCCTCATCGTGAGCATCGGGAACTGAGCCGGCCACAAAAAACGCGGGCCGCACTCCCGCACGGCCCGCGCTCCTTCAACCCTCTTCAATCAGTGCAACGACGCCAGCTTCACATCCTTATGGCCCAGCGCCTGGGCGACGTCATACATCGCCTGGTTGAGGATCCGGTGGATGTTCTCGTCGTAGGCCCTGTCATGCTTGGCTTCGATGTCGGCCATGGTGATCATGTGGATCTTGTTCGACAACGCATTGTCGAAGAGCCAGCCAGACCACCAGGTTCCGTCGCTCGTGGTGCCGGCCTTGACCAGCGTGTTGGCGAGCGCCGCGCCATGGAGGTTGGCGGGTGCGGCGGGCAGCTTGACGCCGGCTTCGGTGGCTCGCATCAGGCTGTCCTTGACGGCAAACGTCATGCCGTCGAGGAACTGCTTGACCTTCTCCTCGCCATACTGCTTGTTGAGCTTGGCGACTTCGGCGTTGACGGTCTTTTCGCCCAGCATCGAGACGAGCGCGGCGGGGAAGGTGAAGTTCTCGGCACCACCACCGGCCTTGACGAGCGCGGCAGTGACATCAAGCGCAGGCGCGCCTTGGTAAACCGGACCCCCGAACCAGCTCTTCGGTGCCGGCGACTGGTCGGCGGCCATCGCGCCGGTGCTCAAAAAAAGGCCCAAGAGGGCCATGGATATGACTTTGAAATGTGCTTTGGTGTTCATGGAACAACTGCTCCCTGTCGGCAGACGCATCTGCCGGAAAAGATGGATCAATACAACCAATCTGGAAGGTGTCTTGCCTGGCCGGCCTGGGGGATGTAGGCGGGCTCCGGGAGGTCTGTGTCAGGCAAGGCGACTTTTCGGATCTCGCACCCTTTGATGCGCTTTTCTGCTAAAAAGTTCCGGTCGGCCCGCCAGGAATCCGGGCGAAGGTTTTAAAGGGGCTCCGTTGATATGCATCTCGAGGGCTCATGTCATTGCCAGGCCGTCCGCTTCAGCCTCGAACCGGATCATCCCTGTCCGTTCAACCTCGCCGCCTGGCACGAGCGGCTGGGCCTCGCGGCAAAGGATTAGTCGATGTCCACTCCTGCGGAAATCCAGGCGGAAATCCAGGCGGAGGTGGCCGCGGTGATCCACGAGACCGCGGAGCGCTGGAATTCCCAGGATTTCGCTTCCGTCCTCGGGTTGTGGGATCCGGATGAAGCCACGCCGTTCTACCTCGCCGAGGAGCAGCGGCAGTGGTTCATCGGCTGGGAGGCACTCAGGAACTACCTGGATCCGCCGAAGCCGACGCCGGTGGTGCAGGGCATCCGCGAGGAGATGCGCAACATCCAGGTGAAGCTGATCGGCCCGGACCTTGCGCTGGCAGCCTGGGAAATGCACTTCGAAATGAAGATCATCGGCCGCCAGCCCATCGGCGAGGAGGGCCGCGTGAGCGCAGTGCTGCGCAAGACGCCGCAGGGCTGGCGCTACATCCATTGGGCCGAGTCGCCGATGACGGCCGGCATGTACCTGCAGACATTGATGGAGAAGGAAGTGGACCAGGAGAAGTTCAAGGTGATCCATGCGCGTTCGATGGCCCGGCGCGGGTCCCGCCCATGACGTCGGCGGGTTCGGTTGAAGACAAGGCCGGCACCATGGGGCCGGCGCGGGCCACGTTCCTCGTGGCCGGCAACATGATCGGGTCAGGCATCTTCCTGCTGCCGGCGACGCTGGCGGCGTTTGGCTCGGTCACCGTGATCGGCTGGCTGATCACGGGAATCGGTGCGTTCCTGCTGGCTGGCGTGTTCGTGTTGCTGTTCCGCGTGAAGCCGGAGAGCGTCGGCCTCGTGCAGCAGGTGCGCGATGGCATGGGCCGCTTCTTCGGCTTCCAGGCGAGCCTGCTCTACTGGATTGCCGGCTGGGTGGGCAACGTGGCGGTGGCGCTGGCGGCCACCGGGTACCTGTCGATCTTCTTCCCGGAGCTCAAGGATCCGCTGCCTGCCATGGCCTGCTCGCTGACGGTGATCTGGCTGATGACGGTGATCAACTGGCTGGGTGTCCGGCAGGTTGCCGATTTCGAGGGCGGGGCCCTGCTGGTCGGCCTGCTGCCGGTGCTGGTTGTCACGGCCATCGGCTGGTATGCCTTCGATCCGGTGATGTTCCGGGAGTCCTGGAATGTGAGCGGCCAGTCGGACCTGCAGGTGATACCGGCCACCTTCGCCCTGATCTTCTGGGCCTTCGTCGGCGTGGAGAGCGCCACGGTGGCGGCTGCGGCGGTGCGCAACCCGGCGCGCGACGTGCCGATCGCGACGCTGGGCGGCGTGGCGCTGGCCGCACTCGTGTACCTCGCCGCGACCGTGGCCATCGATGGCCTGTTGCCGGCCACCACGCTGGCGGCCTCGAACGCGCCGTTTGCCGACGCCGCGGCCCGGTGGCTGGGGCCGGCAGTGGCCGCGATCGTGGCCGGATGCGCGGTGCTGAAGGCGCTGGGCACGCTCTCCGGCTGGCTGCTGGTGACGGCGGAAGCGGCACGACGCGGCGCCGAGCTTGGGGTTTTCCCGGCCTTCTTTCGCGAGGCATCCGCCAACCATGCCCGCCGCAACCTGCTGATCGTCTCCGGCCTGATGTCGGTGATCGTCATCCTGAGTTCGCTGACACCCACGCTGGGTGCCCAGTTCACGTTCCTGATCAACCTCGCCACGTTGCTGTATCTCGTGATCTACACCTACAGCTGCATTGCGTTGTGGCGCTTCACCACGCATGCCGGCATCCGGGTCGTGGCAGTGCTGACGGCCGGGTTCTGCCTCTGGGCGATCGTTGCCTCGGGCGTGCACCAGATCCTCTATCTGGCGGTAATCTGGGCACTCGGCGTGCCACTCTATTTCGGGCTGCAGAAGCCGGCACCGGCCGTTGCCGCCGACCAGGAGGCCTGACCACGCGGGCCAGGCCCGGCAGGTCAAACAAGGAGAAGCCAGTGTTCATGAATTTCTGGTATCCAGCCGAGGAAAGCACCGCGCTGACCGACAAGCCGCTGAAGGTGCAGATGCTTGGCCTGTGGTTCGTGCTGTGGCGGGATCGGGCCGGCCAGGCGCATTGCGTGCACAACACCTGCACGCATCGCGGGGGCTCGCTGGCCGATGGCAAGATCGTCGATGACTGCATCCAGTGCCCGTACCACGGCTGGAAGTTCGACGGCAGCGGGGCCTGCCGGCGCATTCCCTCGCTCGGGCCGCTGGCGAAGATCCCGGAACGCGCGCGGATCGATGCCTACCCGGTGGAGGAGCGCTACGGCCTGATCTTCGTGTTCCTGGGCGACCTGCCCGAGGGCGAACGGCCGACGATCATGCCGAACGTCGAATACGGCCAGCCTGGCTGGCGTACCTTGTCGACGCGCTATCGCTGGAAGACGAGCTTCGTGCGGCTGGTCGAGAACCAGTCGGATCCCTCGCATGTGGAATACGTGCATTCGGGCTTCGGCATGGCCGGCAAGAGCACCAACTACGAGGTGCCGAAGATCAACGTCGAGGAAAGCGCCTGGGGTGCCGGCGCGATGGTGGTGTTCTACTCGCCGGACCTGCCCGACCAGGAGATGAAGAAGCTGCAACCGGAGACCCGCAACGAATCCGGCTCCGGCTACCACGGCGCGGCGTCGACCTGGACGCGGGTCAACTTCAGCCCGACCAACCACATGCACCTCTACCTCTACACCGTGCCGCGCGACGAGCAGGACCTGGAGCTGTTCCTCGTCATGCAGCGCAACTGCATGCTCGAGGACAAGTTCGACGAGAACTTCAGGAAGCGCATGGCCATCGCGATCGAGGAGGATCGGGTGGTGGTCGAGAAGCTGGACCCGCAGATCCCGTCGATCGAGAACGCGGGCGAGTTCATCGTGCCGGCCGACGACGTGATCATGAACTACCGCAAGCGCCTCGTGGACTGGACGCGGCGCGGCTGGCGGCTCGATTACGACCGCATCCGGGCCGATCGCGGCCGGGTCGCCTATGCCATCCCGTCGCCGGGTCGGCGCGATTACCCGCACCACTGGGCCATGGCGGCCGCGCCGCTCGTGCGGGACGCCAGTGTCGAGCGCCGCCGCCTGCCGACCGGCGGCTAGGCCTGCCAAGCTCGATGCGCTTCGACATCATCCTGAAGCCCCATCGCTCGGCCGCCGAGATGGCGCGGCTCGCGAAGCTGGCCGAGGGCTATGGCATCGGCGCGATCTGGGTGCCGAACAACATCCTGTCGCGCGATCCCTTCGTCAACTTCGTGCCCACGGCCCAGCAGACGACGCGGATCCGGATGGGCGCGATCGCGGTGAGCCCGTTCGAGCTGCCGCCGCTCAGGATGGCGAACCTGCTGCTGACGCTGAACGAGTTCTCGGCCGGGCGCGCCGC
>CAZMVP010000002.1:5734-29073 GCA_964569355.1 uncultured Chromatiaceae bacterium
CTTGGCGCCGGGCGCCTTCGCGCTGAACAACTTCTGGGCCTGGCACGTGAAGCCGAGCCGTGAGCAGGCCGAGCGCGAAGCCCGGATCTACCTTGCGGTCCGCGGGACGATCTGGGATCCCTATATCCATGACGTCGTGGGCGAGGACGAGGCCGCGATCGTGCTGGCCCACAGCCGGTCCTTCGTCAATGCGTACCAGCGGAAGGATCCGGAGATCGCCGGTGTGCCGGACAGCATCGTCAAGAAGATCGTGGACCACGGGGTCTCGGCCTCGGCCGAGGCGGACATCGACCGGGAAATCGAGCGATTCCGGGAGTTTCGGCGTGCTGGCTTGAATCAGGTTGCACTCTGCCTGTACGACGACCCCGAGGACTCGATCCGCCTGATCGGCGAGCGACTTGTACCAGCTTTTACATAAGCCCCTTTTACATAAGGCAACCCGGCGAATTCCCGCAGGATAGTTGCCCCGGCCACATTAAATGGTGGTAAGGTCGGCCTCACGCAGCACATAAGAACGATACGTGGGGGACTCAATAATGACGATCGGATTCCGCACTCTCGCGGCTGTTGCCGCCATCGTGGCAACGCCTGTCGCGGTCAACGCAACACCGCTTTATGACACCTTCGGTCCGCTGAACGGCGCCAACTTCGGCGGCCAGGGCATTCCGAATGGTTCGGTGGCGATCTCCTCGCAGTTCGAGGATGGCACCACGATCATCACGGTCGCGATGAACGCCACCCAGCGCTACTCGAACCCGGTGGTCACGAATGATGGTGCGGGCACCTTCTACGCCGGCACCGGCAGCAACACCGGCGGCAACAACGAGAGCCCGACAACCGGCGCCTTGTGGAACTTCAACTACTACATCGACGTCACGAGCACGGATCCGCTCGCCACGCCGAAACTCACCGACTACGACATCAGGCTGTTCTACGACTTCAACCCGGCCTTCGACAACGGCCCGGCCAACCTGGGCGTGGTCAACGTGACCAATGCGCTGATCATGGGCGGCACGCCGAATGCCACCAATGCGCAGGGTTCCGAGAACCTGATGTTCGCTTACCTGGCCTCGCCGATTCCGGGCATCCTGACGCCGCCCGGCGGTGCCTTCACGAGCTTCAACCCGAATGCCACCGGCGAGTACAACTTCGCCATCCAGGTGGGTCGTGCCGGGTGGGCCGTGGAGCAGGTCCGCATGGACGTGCAGGTGATCCCGGTGCCGGCCGCTGCCTGGCTGTTCGGTTCAGCCGCCGGCCTGCTGCTCTGGCTGCGCCGCAAGGTCGCCTGAGGCAACCAGCCCCGCCAATCCGGGTCCACGGACCCCGTAGAACCCCGCCCCGGCGGGGTTTTTGCGTTTAAGCTGGCGGAGAATCGTGGCCCAGGCCGGGAGGCACTACCGCCGATGCGCTTTGAAGGCACCGCAAACTACGTCGCGACGGACGACCTGCGGCTCGCGGTGAACGCGGCAGCCACCTTGGGTCGGCCGCTGCTCGTCAAGGGCGAACCCGGCACCGGCAAGACGCGGCTCGCCGAGGAGGTGGCGTCTGCGCTTGGCATGCCGCTTCTCGAGTGGCACATCAAATCCACCACCAAGGCCCAGCAGGGGCTCTACGAATACGACGCCGTGTCACGGTTGCGCGACTCGCAGCTCGGCGATCCGCGGGTCCACGAGATCGCCAACTACATCGTGCCGGGCATGCTGTGGCAGGCCTTCGAGAGCGACCAGCCGGTCGTGTTGCTCATCGACGAAATAGACAAGGCCGACATCGAGTTCCCGAACGACCTTTTGCGCGAACTCGACCGCATGGAGTTCCACGTCTACGAAACCCGGCAGCTGATCCGGGCAAGACACCGGCCGCTGGTCTTCATCACCAGCAACAACGAGAAGGACCTGCCGGATGCCTTCCTGCGACGCTGCTTCTTCCATTACATCCGCTTCCCGGACCAGGCGACGATGGAGCAGATCGTCGAGGTCCACTACCCGGGCATCAAGAAGAAGCTGCTCAAGGCCGCGCTCGAGGCCTTCTTCGCGGTGCGCGAGGTGCCTGGCCTGAAGAAGAAGCCGTCCACCTCTGAATTGCTCGATTGGCTGAAACTGCTGCTGGCCGAGGACATCCCGCCCGAGGCGCTGCACAGCGATGACCGGAAGACGATCATCCCACCCTTGCATGGCGCGCTGCTCAAGAACGAACAGGACGTGCACCTGTTCGAGCGCCTCGTGTTCCTGTCGCGCCGCGGGAACCAGTAGCCGGTCACCATGCTGATCCGCTTCTTCTTCACCTTGCGGGAATTCAGGGTGCCGGTTTCCATCCGCGAGTTCCTGACCTTGCTCGATGCGCTCCGACAGCAGGTCATCGGTCCCGACATCGACGAGTTCTACCAGCTGGCGCGCACGGCACTCGTCAAGGATGAATGCCACTTCGACAGGTATGACCAGGCCTTTGCCGCCTTCTACAAGGGCGTCGAGTCTGCGGTCGGCGCCGGACCGGACATCCCCCTCGAGTGGCTGCGCAAACAGGCCGAACTCGAGCTGTCGGCGCAAGAGAAGGCGCTCGTCGAGTCGCTTGGTGGCTGGGAGGCGCTGATGGAACAGTTCCGGCAGCGCCTGGCGGAGCAGAAGGGCCGGCACCAGGGCGGCAACAAGTGGATCGGCACGGGCGGCACCTCGCCCTTCGGCGCCTACGGCTACAACCCCGAGGGCATCCGCATCGGCCAGGACCGCTCGCGGAACCGCTCCGCGGTGAAGGTCTGGGATCGTCGTGAGTTCCGGAACCTCGATGGCGACGTGCAGCTCGGCACCCGGAACCTGAAGGTGGCGCTGCGTCGCCTGCGGCGCTTCGCGCGCGAAGGCGCGGCCGATGAACTGGACCTGGATTCAACCATCGACCACACCGCCCGCAATGCCGGCTGGCTGGACCTGAAGCTGCGGCCCGAGCGGCACAATGCGGTGAAGGTGCTGCTGCTGCTCGACATCGGCGGCTCGATGGACGACTACACGCGGCTCTGCTCGGAGCTCTTCAGCGCGGCCCGGTCCGAGTTCCGCCACCTCGAGTCCCGGTACTTCCACAACTGTGTCTACGATTTCGTCTGGCAGGACAGCGTGAGGCGCCACACCGAGCGCACGCCGACCTGGGACCTGCTGCACCGTTTCAACCACGACTACCGGCTGATCTTCGTCGGCGATGCGGCGATGAGCCCTTACGAGCTCCTGCGCGCCGGTGGCTCGATCGAGTACATGAACGCGGAGCCCGGCATCGACTGGCTGCAGCGCCTGACCGGCGTCTACCAGCGCTCCGTGTGGCTGAACCCCACGCCCGAGGCCCACTGGCCGCATCACGCCTCCACGCGGATCATCCACGAGGCGATGGAGGGGCGGATGTATCCGCTCACGCTCTCCGGGCTCGATACGGCGATGCGCGCCTTGATGCGTGCGGCCTGAGCAGACCGGGCGGATGAGCAGGCGCCGAGGGTTTCCGCCGGTCGCCCGGCCGGATGCGCGGTTGTTGATCCTGGGATCGATGCCCGGCCGGGCCTCGCTCGAGCAGCAGCAGTATTACGCCCAGCCGCAGAACGCGTTCTGGCCGATCATGGGCGAGCTCTGCGATGCCGGGCCGGACCTCGCGTATGCCGACCGGCTGCAGGCGCTCGAGAAACACCGGATCGCACTGTGGGATGTGCTTGCCTCCTGCCATCGGCCGGGCAGCCTGGACTCGGCCATCCGGCTTCGAGACGCGGTGGCGAACGACTTTGCCGGCTTTCTTGCCGGCCATGTCGGGATCACCCGCATCTGCTTCAACGGCACCAAGGCCTTTGAGCTGTACGGGCGCCTCGTGCTGCCGACGCTGGTCGGCCCTGCACGAGACCTGTCGCGCGTGAAGCTCCCGAGCACGAGCCCGGCCCATGCGGGCATGAGCCGGGCCGACAAGCTGCGTGCGTGGCGGCAGGCGGTCCGGGGGAAGTAGGGGATGTCGATCGTCCGCAAACCCTCGCCGCGTGACGGGCTCGAGCCCAGCGCCGATTTCGAAAAGGCGCTCGCGCTGATCGAAGGCGGTGAACAGCATGTGTTCATCACCGGTCGCGCCGGCACCGGCAAGACCACGCTGCTGCAACTCCTGCGCGACGAGACCCCGCGCAACGTCGCGGTGGTGGCACCAACCGGCCTTGCCGCGATCAATGTCGGCGGCCAGACCATCCATTCTTTCTTCCGGTTGCCGCCGCGCTTCGTGGATGTCCGGGAGCTGCGCGCGATGCGCCACACCGGCGTGATGAAGGCGCTGGACCTGCTCATCATCGACGAGGTGTCGATGGTGCGCGCCGACCTGATGGACGGCATCGACACGGCGCTCCGCCTGAACCGGCGCAACGACGAGCCCTTCGGTGGCGTGCAGCTCGCGATGTTCGGCGACCTGTGGCAACTGCCGCCGGTCGTGCGGGAGGCCGAGCTCAAGGAATACTTCGAGGAGGCCTACGGCGGCCCGTGGTTCTTCCAGGCCCATGTCTGGCGGCAGTGCGGTGGCCGTTCGGTGGATCTCACGAAGATCTTCCGGCAGAAGGACGACGCCGGGTTCCGCCGGATCCTGCAGGATATCCGGGAGGGCGCGCCGGAAGCGGCCACGCTGGCGGCGCTGAACGCACGCGTCATGCCGAAAACCAGCCTGCCGGATCCGGACGGTTACATCGTGCTGACGGCCACCAACGCCGCGGCGTTCCGGGAAAACAGCCGCAGGCTCGCCGCCCTGCCTGGCAAGGCACGGCATTTTGCGGCCGAGGTCATCGGCAAGTTCGATGCCGCGGCCTTTCCCACCGAGTCCGGCTTGTCATTGAAGGTTGGCGCCAAGGTGATGTTCCTCAAGAACGACCCTGACCGGCGCTGGATCAATGGCTCCTGGGGCATCGTCACGGCGCTCGGCGACGACGGTCCCATGGTGCAGCTCGAGGACGGTACGGAGCACGAGGTGGGCAGGACGACGTGGGAGAACCTGGCCTATCGCTACGATCGGGTCAGTCGCCAGATCACCCGCGAGCAGGTCGGGGCATTCAAGCAGCTGCCGCTGCGGCTTGGCTGGGCCATCACAATCCACAAGAGCCAGGGCCAGACCTTCGATCGCGTGTACATCGACCTCGGCCACGGTGCCTTCAGCCACGGCCAGACCTATGTCGCCCTGTCCCGCTGCCGGAGCCTGGCAGGCCTTGCGCTGGCCCGCCCGGTGAGGGAGCAGGACGTGATCCTCGACGGGCAGGTCGGCGACTATCGCCGGGTGTTTCCTTAGGACGCAGGTCGCCGGCGGCCTGGATCAGCGGGCCGCGGCCTGGCTCTCGACCACGGCGTCCACGCGGACCCGCAGGTTCTGGCGTACCGCGTCGGTGAGCTGGCCGATACCGGGATTCACGGCCGCCCGCTCGCCTGGCTGCAGGACCTGGTTGATCCGCAGTTGCCGGCCCTGCTGCTGGACCTGGCCGTAGGCATCGACCAGCACGGGCGTCACGAGGATCCCGCTCACCGCGAATGGCGCCCGGTTCTCGACCACGACCATCAGGTTGCCGAAGCCATCCGCCTGGATGCCGGCAGCAATGTACTTCGTGCCGTTCTGCGGGAAATCCAGGCGCGCAAACTCGAGGGCGGCCTGTTGCCCGAGGCTGCTGTCGGAGCTGCCGGCTGCCTTGAAGTACTCCATGGCCTCCTGGCGGTTGCCGTTGGCCCGTGCGATCTCGCCCAGGTAGTAGTAGGCCGGTGCGGTCGGCAGCAGTTTCGTGCTGCGCTCGAGGTAGCCCTGGCCGCGGTCGCCGGTCTTCAGCTGGTACTGGGCCCGGCCGGCACCAAGGTAGGACGCGAAGTAATGGTCGTCGAGCGCGATCGACTTCTCGTAGAACTTGAGTGCCGCCCCGGGTTCCTTCTGCGCCAGCGCGATGTCCCCCTGCAACTGCGGGAACCGGCCCTCTTTCGGCACGAGCCGCGCCGCTTCGGCCGCCAGCCTGCTCGCCTGCGCGAAATCATCCTTGCGGGCCAGCGCCAGGGCCTTGTCGGCCTTGTCGTAGGCCGGCTCGATCTTCTCGAGCGGCGCCATGTGCGATGCATAGCGCTGCTGGCCGAGATCCCCACCCGGGTTGCCGAGTTCCGCCAGCGTCGCCTTGTTCAGCGCCACGCGCTCGGGCGACGGCGGATGGCTGGCAAACAGGCCCTCGAGCCAGCCCTGCTTGCCGCCCTTTTCCTCGGCGAGCTTGACGAACTTTTCCTGCAGCGTCACGGCACCCTGCGGGTCGTAGCCGGCCCGCTTCATGTAGATCATGCCGTAGTGGTCGGCCTCGAGTTCCGCGTCCCGGCCGTACTTGGTGGCGGTCAACGCAGCGCCCAGCCCGGCGCCGCCGACGATCAGATTGCCGGCCGTGGCACCGACATCGCTCATGGCCACGCCCACCTGCGCGGCGACCATGCCCAGCTGCAGGAGAATGCCACGCTCCTGGCTTTTCGCCCCGTGCCGGGCGGCCGCATGCACGATCTCGTGCCCGAGGACGGCTGCCAGCTCTGCTTCGTTGTCCAGCGCCGTCAGCAGGCCGCGATTGATCGCGATCTTGCCGCCCGGCAGGGCCCAGGCATTGGGCACGGAACTGTTCAGCACCACGAACTCGTAGGGCAGGCGACGGTCGGAGACTGCCGCCAGCTTCTGGCCCACCTCGTTCACGTAGGCGGTGATTTCCGGCAGGACCTCGAAGTCGCCGCCCTGGCTTTGCCGGGCGGGGGCATACTGGGTTCGGCCGATCTCCAGCTCCTGCGACTCCGAAACGAACTGCAGCTCGTGCTTGCCGGTCACCGGGTTGATGCCGCACGAGGTCAGGCCGAGGACCAGCGCGAGGGCAAGGGGCAGCAACCGGCGGAGGTTGAAGCGATGCATGGCGGGATTCTAGCCCGCCCGATGGTACCGGTCATGAACGCTGGCAGTCCGCTGGGTGGTAGCCTGGGGCGGTCCGGCTGCGTGCGGGCGGCATCCGTGCAAACCTTGCGGCATGAATGGCCTGTTCACCTGCGGGGAGTTGCCATGGTCCTGTCGTCCCGGTTGTTCCGTCACCGTCGCCCGGCCTGCCTGCTGGCATTGGTCGCCCTGATGGCGGGTCCCGTTGCCCAGGCCGATGGCCCGGGAGACTCCCTCGACGCCCTGACGCCGGAACAAGCCACGGTGGCCCGGCAAATGCTGGGGTTCATGTCCGGCATCGAGGACCGGTTCTGGTCCAGCGTGGACAGCCTCAACGGGGTGAAGCCCGGCAAGGCGACGGTCGAGACGCTGGTCATGGATCCGCCTGGCAACGGCCACTACGAAGTCCGGGTCGAGCGCGGCAAGGTCCTGGAAAAGGCTGGCGTGATGACGGTGATGACCACGGTCGAGCAGCCGCCGTTCATCATCGGCGGCAGATGGAACCGCTTCATCGAGGTGGCCGCCCATCCGAAAAGCCCGCTGGTCGGCATGCTGCATGCCACGTTCTCGATGCAGTTCTCGAACAAGGGTATCGGCAACATCGGCGCGACCATCGACATGATGAAGGCCGCGCAGAAGCCGGAAGACCTCGCGTTGTTCGACGAGCGGATCACGGCCGTGTTCAGGAAGCATGGCGTGGACCGCGAGAAGTACCGCGGCAAGGGCTGTGCGCAGAAGCGCGTGGCCTTCTGGAAGTACTACCGGCCCGGCACCTGCACCGGCGTCAGCATGTACGGTCCGGACATGCTGGCCGACGAAGCACATTTCGAGCTCGTGTCCGAGCTCTACACGACCGCGGTCGACACCTGGTTCGAGCTGGTGCGAAAGCGCCAGGACCAGCCCTACACCCCCGCCGACCTCGCCGCCCAGGACGCCATGCGCAAGGGCTGGCTCGAAGACCAGCTCTTCTGGGATGTGCTGGCGAAGAAGTTCGTGCCCTACGAAGCGTGGTCGGCCGTCAATGCGCCGCCGGTGGTGAAGTGGTGAGGGTGAAATCATCGGATTTGCACGTGGACGGAGGCAGGCCCCACCTGCCAGATTGAGGCTTCGATCTTGTGCCGCCGGAACTTCTGCTAGCATAATGACAGCATGGCAAGGGGCTCTGCGACGCTGACCATACGTAATGTTCCGGCCCGCGTGGTTCGTGGCCTCAAGTCCATGGCCAGGCGGCGCAACCAGTCGATGGAGCAGGAAGTGCGGGATATTCTCGAAGAGTACGTCGCGGAACGTGAGTCGATCCTCCAGCAGATCGAGGATTCCTGGGAGCTCCAGTCACGAAGGCCGTCTGCCCGGGAGATCGATGCCTGGATATCGATGGGGCGCGAAGCTCCGCCGAAGGAATGAAGGTAGTCGTCGACACAAATGTCGTCGCCTATTACATCCTCGGTACTGCTGAATTTTCCGACGAAGTACGCTCCTTCTGGCACAGCTCCGGCGAATTGCTGGCCCCGTCCCTGTGGGAGGCGGAAATCGCCAATGTCGTATGGATGGCTGTTCGCTCGAATACCCTGTCGCCTGACCAGGCTCCCACCAGGCTCAAATTTGCCGGTCGCCTGGGCATTCACTCGGTATCCAATCGTCGTCTCTGGCAGGGAGCGGTATTGCGTGCAATCCGGTCCACCGTCGCGGTTTACGACACGCTGTTCGTGGAGTTGGCCGCGCGGGAAGGCACGTGCCTCGTGACCTTCGACGCACAGCTGATCCGGAACTGGCCGAAAATCTGTGTTCGGCCCGGGGATCTCGCGGGTCGGCTATAGGAGCCTGCGGCGCCTCCAGGCCCATGCACCCGCGCCACCGAGCAGCAGCAGGCTGAACGGATCGACGGCACCGAAGCCGCTGTCCGCCCCGGAGGGCTTGGGCGTGGTCACGTTGCCGGCGCCCTGGGTGATGCCGGTGCCGCTGACGTTGACGGTCACGGACGAGTCATCGGGGTCGTTCGACACGATGTCCAGGCTGTCGCTGGCCGCGGTGGCATCGGTGGGGGCGTAGCGAATCCGCACGATGCAGCTGGCGCTCGGGGCAACCGGAACGCCGGTGCAATTGTCGGCCACGATGCTGAAGGGCGCAGCCAAGGGGTTGGCGGTGCCGACCCCGGTGACCACGAGATCCACGGCGCCGCTGTTGCTGATCGTGATGTCCTGGTCACGTGTGGTGTTCTCGGTGAGCTCGCCGAAATCCAGTGCAACCGGTGTCACGCTGATGCTCGGTGCGGCAGCAGCCGTGCCGGTGCCCGAGAGCGCCACGGTGACCGTCGGATCGGTCGAGTCGTTGGACGGGATGTCGAACGCTTCGGTGAAGCTGCCCGCGGCAACCGGCGCGAATCGCACGCCGATCGTGCAACTGGCTGCTGCTGCCACGGTTTGTCCCGAGCACGTATCGTTGACGAGGCTGAAGGGTGGCGTCAGGCCGTCGGCCATGGCCACGTTGCCGAGCACCAGGTCGGCATTGCCGTTGTTCGTCACGGTCACGGTCTGTTCGGCCTGGGTGCCCACGGCCGCATTGCCGAACGGAATCACGAGGTCGGTGGCCGGTGCCACCGAATCGGTCACCACGATCTTCGGCACCGGAATCGCCACGCCATTGCCCGAGAGCGATATCGTCACCGATGGGGTGGCGGGATCATTGGACGGGATGTCGAAGGTGTCGTTGAACGAGCCCGTCGAGCCCGGGGTGAAGGTCACATCGAAAGTGCAGCTGGCTGACGGCGCCACCGCATGGCCCGAGCAGTTGTCATTCGCCACGGCGAAGGGCGCTGTCAGCGGGTTGGCCGTTGCCACGGTGCCAAGCACGAGGTCCGCATCGCCCGAGTTGGCCACCGTGATCGTCTGGGTGGCCGTTGAGAGTTCCATGACACCGCCGAAGGAAATGCTGTGGTCACCGGCAGGTGGCACGTTGTCGGAGACCCCGATCACCGGTGCCGGCGGCGGGGCCGAGTCGAGGTTGATCCGCAGTATCGAGTTGTTGCCCGTCTGGCCGATGAAGCTCGCCGTGAATGTCGTGTAGGTGTCGTCGTAGTCGATGAACAGCCGGTACTTGACCATGTCCAGCGTCAGCACCGGGATCAGTCCGCACAAGGGACCGGAGCAGTTGCCGTTGGGCGGCTGGGTGATCGTCGGGAAATCGCTGAAATCCACGGCGGTGAGCGGCGCAAGGCTCACCAGGAACTCGGCCTGGCCCTGGGCATTCAGCGCCGTGACCTGCGCCGCCGGATCGAAGACGATGCCGGCGCCCCTGGCACTGACCACGGTGGATCCCGAGATGGTCAGCGTCAGGGTGGGGAACATGATCGTGCCGCCGGTCAGCGTGACCAGCGTGTTGCCGGCGTTCCGCGTGAGGTTCAGGAATGAACCCGCGGCCGGCACGGTGCTGAATCCCAGTGGTACGCCGTTTGCCACCCCGGTTGGCGTCGGCGTGACAATGATCGCGCGTCCGGCCGGCGCATCGCCGCCGAAGAAGCTGCAGTAGGAGGGCGAGCTGCCCGAGCAGGGGATGAGGGCGCCGTCAAACGTGGCGCTGAAGAGATCGGCGATGCCGTTGCTGGAACTGGTGGTGTCGATGGCGATCGGATCCGCCAGCCCCTGGTTCGCTACCGCCAGTATCGTCAGGGCAGCAACGCCCCGCAGCAATGTCCCGGTCTTCACCATGTACCCCCATGCCATTGGCCGACCTGCAGCCCGAGTGTGCGACAGGGATGGAGGGTGAAGCAACCCGAAAAAGAAACGCCCGGGCCGTTTCGGGCCCGGGCGTTCCGGTTTCGTCAGGCTGGTGCCTGGTTCAGCCGGTGATCCGCTTGCGGAAGCCGGCCAGCATGCCGAGTGCGGAGCCCATCAGCCAGATGGCCGCCGGCACCGGCACCACGGCTGAGTTCAGCGTGGCATAGACCAGCGAGTTGTTGCCGGTCTGGCCGATGAGGTCTGCCGTGAAGGAGGTGAAGGTTGGATCAAAGTCGACGAAGAGCCGGTACCGGACCATGTCCAGCGACAGGACCGGGATCAGCGAGCAGAGTCCACCCGAGCAGTCACCGGGTCCGACGATCGTCGAGAAGGTGCTGAAATCCGCAGCGTTGCCCGGCGACAGGTCCACCAGGAACTCGGCCTGGCCGTTGCCATTCAGCGCCGCGGTCTGCAGACCGGGATCCAGTACGAAACCGGGAATGCCACTGGGGTTGACGACGGTCGTACCGGCAATCGTCAGCGTGACTGCGCCGAAAGCAACTGTGCCTCCGGTCAGCTCGGCATTGCCGCCATTCACCGTCAGATTCAGGAATGAACCAGACCCAGCGCCCATGATGCCACCGGGAACTGCATTGATCACACCGCTCGGATTCGGGGAGAGCGTGATGTTCCGGGTCGCCGACGGATCACCATGGAAGAACGAGCAGTACGATGGCGAACTGCCGGTACACGGCGCTTGTGGACCATCAAACGTCGAGCTGTAAATGTCAGTCAGGCCATTGGCAGGATCGGTCGTACTGATCGCGGTGGCCATCGCACCGGTTGCCGCGAGAGTGAGTGAGGCCGCGATTGCGAGGCGGCTTGAGAACGTACGCAACATGAAAATAACCCCCACAAAGTCGTCGATTTGAACGTGCCACCTTATTCGTTGGTCGTTGGCGGCGCCTCGGAACTTCTGGAATTACGGATCAGTAATGGTTTTGCTTGGATGGACTATAGACCCCTTGCCGGGGAAATACATGCAGCCTTTACATAAGACCGGCATCTTGCGGCGCAAGATCAAGAACTTGGGCGTAACTCACTCGCCGAAGCGGTAACTGGCCTGCATGGCCACGTTCCGCGAGCGGTCCAGGAAGCCGTAGAACGTGGGCGCACCGAACTGGCTGAACGCGAGCGGCGTGTCGTTGGCGTAGGACACCACCTTCTCGTCGGTCACGTTCCGGCCCAGCAGCGCGATCTCCCACTTGTCGTCGGCCGAAGCGAGCGCGATGCGCAGGTCGAGCATCGCATAGGCCTTCTGCTCGACGCGCGGATCCAGGTTCTGCGACGGGTTGTAGCTGGACGTGAACTTCGTATCCACCATGCCCCTGAAGACCACGGTGTCCGTGATCGGATGCTGGTAGTTGAGCGTGACATTGCCGGACCAGTCCGCCACGTACTGGTTGGTCATGCCGCTGTAGTCGCAATTGCCGTTGGTGGACGTTGGGGTCTGCCCCTGGTGGCACTGGCCGTTCTTGAAGCTGTCGAAGTTGAAATCCAGGTAGGCAAGGGAGCCGTGCATCGACCAGTCGTCGGTGATGGCCCAGCGGGCGTCGAGCTCCGCGCCCTGGGTCGTGGCCTTGGCCGCGTTGCCGACGTTGAAACCGAGCGTGCCGTCGAAGATGCTGACCTGGAGGTTGTCGAAATCGGTGCGGAACAGCGCAATGTTGAGTTCGGCGGTGTCGTTCAGCAGCGAGATCTTGGATCCCACCTCGAAGGCCAGTGCCTTCTCGTCCTCGAACTCGAATGAACCCGGATCCACGCTGTTCTGCACGGCGCCCAGGGCCGAGGCCGGGAACAATGTGCCCACGCCGGTGGATCCCGGCACCGGCTCGCTGTTGGACCGTGCGTCGAAGCCGCCGCCCTTGAAGCCGGTCTTCACCGAGCCATAGACCATGATGTCGTCGTTGACGTCGTAGTTGGTGACGAACTCGAGCGCCGTGCTGTTCTCCGTCCGGTGGCCGCTCAACTGGTGGAACGAGACGTTGAAGATCGAGGCGAACAGCACGGCACCGGCGGCCATGCGGTCAAAGTCGTTGGCATCGTTGATGTTGAATGGAACGCGGTCCAGCGTTCCCTCGCGCAGGATGCGGATGGCTTCCTTCTCGATGTGGCTGAAGCGCACGCCGGCGCTGGCGCTCCAGCGGTCCGTGATGTTGTAGCCCAGCTGGCCGAAGATCGAGCTGTTGTAGGTGTTCTGGTCGAAATTGCGGAACGCGGAGGTGTTGCCCAGCGAGCCGATGGCGCCGGTGGGATCGCCGGTGGTTGCATAGCCGACGAGCCGGACCACGCCGCTGTCGTCCGGCAGGAAGATCTGATCGCCGAACTTCAGGTGGTCGGCCTGGTAGTAGGCGCCGGTGACGAAGTGCAGGCGATCCTGCTGTGGCGAGGTCAGGCGCAGTTCCAGGCTGTCCTGCCGGTACTTCTCGGTGGAGGTCAGCATGAACAGGGGTGCGGCCGTGAAGTCGCAGTCGCAGTCTTCCACGTATTCGTATTCGAGATGGCCGGCCGTGGCCGTCAGCGTGTAGTCGCCCATGGCGTAGTTCAGCGTGCCCACCAGCGCCTCGATGTCGTTGTCGCTGCTGTCCCCGTTGGAGGCCCGGCGGAAGTTCTTGGTGACATCCTCGAGGTTCGGGTTGTCGAAGACATAGTCGGCGGCCGGATTGAACGTGTTCGGATCGATGGCCGTGGGGTCGAAGAACACATCGAGGTATTGCAGGTAGTTGTAGCCGGGCCGCCAGTAACCGGAGCTGCCGGTGTTGTTGCTGAAGCCGGTCTGGCTCGTGCCGCGGGTAGTGGAGGGATCCGCCCGGATGATCTCTATCTGCCGGCCGTCGACGTCGAACTTGTTCTTCTCGAACTTTAGCGTTCCGTCGAGGTTCTCGCCGGTGTAGGAGATCGTGATGCGGCCGCTCTTCTCGTCGCGGTTCGGCTCGTCGCGATGGAGGTAGGTGTTCTCGACATAGCCGTCCATCGTGCGATAGCGCCCGGCAAAGCGTGCCGCCCAGGTGCCGCCCAGCCACTCGCCGATCGGGCCGGAGACCATCGCGTTGTACTCCTGCTCGTCGTGGGTCGGTTCGTACAGCGCGCTGACGGAGGATGTGAAGTAGTCGGTCGGCTTTGCGGTCGTGAAATTCAGTGCGCCGGCGATGCTGTTGTTGCCGAGCAGGATGGCCTGGGGGCCGCGCAAGGCCTCGGCCTGGGCCATGTCCATGAAGGGCGCCCGCGTGAGCTGGCCGCGGCCGTAGTAGATGTCATCAATGTACAGGCCGACGGACTGCTCGAAGCCCTGGTTGATGCCGGAGCCGATGCCGCGGACGTACAGGTTGGTGCCGATGCCGGTTTCGGACATCGAGAAATTGGGGACGTAGGCCACCAGTTCCTCGACCCGGCTGATGCCGGACTTGGCCATGGCATCGCCGGTCAGGACCACGACGGACAACGGTGCATCCTGCAGGTTCTCGGTGACCTTCCTCGCGGTCACCACGATCTCGGTCAGCGCCTCCTGCGCGTGGAGCGGCGGTGCGGCCATGCCGGCAAGGAGCAACAGGCCGACGGCGGCCTTCGAAGCGACCCCCTTGTGGAGCGGGTGGTGCGGCGTTCTGAGCATGGCGTTCTACCCCCGCATCGAGCCTAGCACACCTGTCGGCCTCTGCCGCCACCGGGAACCGCGTGCACAAACTGTGTGCGGCGCATCTTGGATTTTCCCGCCATTAACCGGATACTCCTGCGGTCCCCACGGGCTGAATGCCCACAGAAAAGGAGGTGATCCAATGTCTAGTGAGAGTCTCGCGGTGTCCATCCACCCTACGCGCCTCGGCCTGACCATGGACCAGCCCCTGATGGTGGCTGGCTGACGACCATCCACTGACAGGCAGTTCCGCGGCCCCGGCAAGAAGGGCTCGCAAGATACGGGATTGGAGACACCCGATCTCACGAAGGGCCGCAGCGATGCGGCCCTTCTTCTTTCCTTTTCCGGCGGAGTGCGCAAGGCTTGGCCGGCATGGCTCGACAATGGAACTGGTGGACCCGGCTCGACGACGAGGACCTGCTCGACCTGCGGTTCTGCGACCTCGGCCTCACCCTCGATCGCAGTCCGCTCAAACCGGCGCTGAAGCGCCTGGACCACGAGCTGGAACGGCGCGGCCTGCGCTTTCGCCCCCATGTCTGGCTGGCAGAGGAATGGTTCTCTCCGGACGGCGTGCCGGGCTTCGCCATCCCGTTCTTCGTGGCCCATCCGCGGCTGGCAAGACTCGAGCGCCGGCTGATGCACGAAGTCGAGGGTGGCAATCGGCGCTGGCTGCGGCGGATCCTGCGCCATGAAACCGGCCATGCGCTCGACAATGCCTACCGCCTGCACCGTCGGAAAGGCTGGCGGCAGGTGTTTGGCCCCGCCAGTCGGCCGTATCCGACGCGCTACGCGCCACGGACCACGAGCAAGAACTATGTACTGCACCTCGGCCACTGGTACGCGCAGAGCCACCCCACCGAGGACTTCGCGGAAACCTTTGCGGTATGGCTCAGGCCAAACTCGGCATGGCGGACCGACTACGAGGGCTGGCATGCCCTGCGCAAGCTCAAATATGTCGACGAGCTGATGGCCGAGGTCCGTGACCTTCGCCCGCCGGTGCGCAACAAGGTGCGGATCGAGCCGCTCGCCAGCGACCGGCGCACCCTGCGCGCGCATTACGAGGAGAAGCTGAGTTACATCTGCGTGTCGGAAACCCGGCGCTACGACGTGCGGTTGCAGCGGGTGTTCGCCCCGGCCGAGCTCCATCCGGGTCGGCTGGCGGCCTCGACCTTCCTGCGGCAGGTCCGGCCGGAAATCCAGCGCCTGCTGATCCGCCGATCCCGCCTGCATCCCTATCTCGTGCACCATGTGATGCGCATGGTCATTGCCCGATCCCGCGAACTGGACTTGTGCGTCCATGGGCCGCTGCGCCAGACCAAGCGCCGGGCCTTCGGCCTGCTGGAGCGGATCCTGTTCGATTTCGTGCGGCGCGGACGCGAGGGGTATGCCCTGTGAGGAACCAGTGAAAAGCCGTCGGATCCTGCTCCTGACCCATGAGAGCCTGGTGCCGCCCGACTCGCTCGAGGGCTATACCGACCAGGAAATCGACGAATGGGAGACCGAGTTCGACGTGATCTCGGTGTTGCGCGAAGCGGGGCACGAGGTTCGCGTGCTCGGCATGTACGACAACCTCGGCGACCTGCGCCAGGTGATCACGGAATGGCAGCCGGACATTGCGTTCAACCTGCTGCAGGAATTCCAGGGCATCATCACCTACGACCAGCATATCGTCGCCTACCTGGAGCTCATGCGGCAGCCGTACACCGGCTGCAACCCGCGCGGCATGATGCTGTCGCGGGACAAGGTGCTGTCAAAGCAGATCCTGACCTACCACCGCATCCCGACCCCCCAGTTCCATGTGTTCCGCCGTGGCCGGGCCTTCCGCCAGCCCCGCAAGCTCGCGTTTCCGCTGTTCGTGAAATCCGCTACCGAGGATGCCTCGCTCGGGATATCACAGGCATCGATCGTCTCCGACGTGCCGCGCCTCAAGGAACGCATCGATTTCATCCACGAGCACACCAAGACCGATGCGCTGGTGGAGGAGTACATCGAAGGCCGGGAACTGTATGTGGCCGTCGACGGCAACAACCGCTTGAGCACTTATCCGGTCTGGGAGCTCAACTTCGGCACGTTGCCCGAGGCCATGGCCGGGATTGCCACGCGCAAGGTGAAGTGGGACCGCAAGTACCAGGCCAAGCACGGCATCCAGACGGGGCCGGCCGCGGACCTGAGTCCTGCCGCCCAGGAGAAGCTCGCCCGCTACAGCAAGCGGATCTACCGCTCGCTGTACATGAGCGGCTATGCGCGCATGGACTTCCGGATGCACGCCGATGGCGAGATCTTCCTGCTGGAGGCCAACTGCAACCCCAACCTCTGCGACGGGGAGGATTTTGCCGCGGCGGCCGAGGCCGGGGGCATTGGCTACGAGGCCCTGATCCACCGGATCATCCGGCTGGGCCTGGGCTACGAGGCGGAGTGGCGCATCAACGAGGGCTGAGGAGCCCGATCCCCGGGGCACGGACAACCATGAGCACCCACGAGCAGAAAACCTTCAAGGCGACCTATGAATGGGCCAGCAACTGGCGCGACCTGCCCTGGGCGCATGAGGCGCCGACGCTGTTCCTGGCCGAGATCTGCGAGCGGCGGCCGCCCGGGCGTGCCCTGGACATCGGCTGTGGTGCCGGCACCGACTCGGTGTACCTGGCCCGGCGCGGCTGGGAAGTGACAGCCCTCGATTTCATGGCCAGGGCGCTGGAATACACCGGCAACCGGGCAGCGGAGGCGGGTGTCACGGTCCGGACCGTGCAGGCGGACATCACGGAATGGGCCGCACCAGGGCCGTTCGATCTCGTGCTCGATCATGGGCTGCTCCACAACGTGGACCCGGTGCGTCATGCGGCCTATCGCGAGCGCGTGCTGCAGGCCATCGGCGATGAATCGGATTTCGTGCTGCTGCACTGGCATCCGCGTTATCCAGGCCAGCCCGACGGCCGCATGGGTCCGCACCGGGCGAGCCGCGCGCAGATCCTGGATTTCTTCGCACCCGAGCTGCAGGAGCGCTTCTTTGCGCTGGAGGAGTTCGAGGATCTGCCCGACCTCGTCGGTGGCGGCATGTCACAGGCCTGTTACTGGTTTCGCCGCAGCGGCGCCAATGCACGGCCGCGGGAGCTGCTCGCGCAGATCAAGGCCACGTTCCGGCGTCACGGAATCGACATCGACGCCTTGCTGGCAGCGGCCGGCGATCGGCCTGTCAAGGTTGCGCTCGAGGTACCTGACCTGCTCGCGAGGCTCGTCGGACCGGGCCGGCTTGGCCTCTCGCATGTGGCGGTGGGCCCCGCCGCTGCAGACCGGCTGGTCATCGACTGGGCAAAGAACGCCGGCGAAGATCCCCGGATGGCGGCCAACCTGCTTGCCCTGTTCGCTTCCACCGACCACGGTGGCCTCTGTGGCGTGACGCCCCGCTGTGCCGAGTGCGAGGTACAGATGTGCAAGCGTCTGCGCCAGCGCTGAAGCAGCTGCTTCAGGCCGGACCCCGCCGTCGCTGGCGCTCCACTCCCCCGGCGGAAAGAGCTAGGATGGGCACCATCGAGCCGCCAGCCCGAGGCGGCAGGTTCAAGAGCGGAGAAAAACCATGTTCATCAATTTCTGGTACCCCATCGGCCTGTCAAAGGAAATCACCGGCGACAAACCCTTCCGTGCCCAGGTTTTCGGCCTGCCGTTCGTGGCATTCCGTGATACCGCGGGTGCCGCCCAGGTCATTTCCGACACCTGCGCGCATCGTGGCGGCGCATTGCACAAGGGTCTCGTGAAGGAGGGCACCGTCCGGTGCCCGTACCACGGCTGGGCCTACGGTGGCGACGGTCGCTGCAAGCTGATTCCGTCGCTGGGTGTCGACGGCAAGATCCCGGCCCGCGCCAAGGTTGACGGCTACCCGGTCCAGGAGCGCTACGGTATCGTGTTTGCCTTCCTCGGCGACCTGCCCGAGGCCGAGCGTCCGCCGCTCTACGACATCACCGAGTTCGGCCAGCCGGACTGGAAGTGCCAGACCTACGTCATCGACGTGGCGGCCTACTACCAGCGGTCGATGGAAAACGGCATGGACCCGATCCACAACCAGTTCGTCCACCCCTTGCAAGGCGCCCCGACCCTGTCGGCGGAACTGCAGCGTGGCCAGACCCCGATGGAGGACATCCCCTGGGGCAGCAAGATGTTCATGAAGTTCGCCGAGAAGGCGCCCGACAGCGAACTGAACAAGTCCCGGACCGGAGAGCGCACCGGCATGGCGGGTTCCTGGTACCAGGGGCCGAACCAGCTCGTGACCTGGATCGAGCTCACGGCAACCAATGCCTTCCACCAGTACATCTTCGAGCAGCCGGTCGACGAAGGGCACACCCGGCTCTTCTTCCTCAACATGCGCAACTGGCTGCTCGAAGACAAGCACGACCAGCGCGTCGAGGACCTGACCCTGCGGATCGTGCACGAGGACATCGACATCCTCGAGAACCTGAACCCGATCCGGACCCCGTCATCGAACACCAAGGAAGTCCTCCTGCCCAACGACCATGCCGTCTTCCGCTATCGGGAGCACTGCAAGGAGTGGGAGAACAAGGGCTGGCGCATCGACATGAAGTCCATGCGCGACAAGCTGGGTGACGTGGCGTTTGCCATCCCCTGCCCGGCGCGCCGCGAGACCGGCAACTGGGTGCTCGATGCCGTTCCGCTGATGCCGGCAGAGGCTGCGGAAGGCGCCGGAGAGGCTCGCAAGTCAGCGCGATCAGCTTGATCCAGCGCGTTGTCCTGCTGTCCTGGAAAGCTGGCGGGGGCTCGCAAATAGTTCGCGAAGTCCCCGATTTGGCTGTCAGAATGGGAGCGCGGGGCGCGTGATGTGCCGGCGGGCCTGAAAATAAAGGCTTGCAGGGAACATCGCCGCACTCTATGTTCCTGCGCCGGAACCAGCATTTTTGCTGTGGGCCGGGGAAAATTCGTCAACTCCAGGGAGTAATACACGTATGGCCAAGAATGGCGGCGCGCCGACCAAATCGGACATCCTGAATCACATTGCCAAGGAAACGGGCCTGTCCCGCAAGGATGCCAGCGCAGTGCTGGATGCCATGAACGGCATCATCCGCAAGAGCCTGCGCGGCAGCGGCATGTTCACGATGCCCGGCCTGATGAAGCTCAAGGTCGTCAAGAAGCCAGCCACCAAGGAGCGGGTCGGCACCAACCCGTTCACCGGTGAAAAGATGACCTTCAAGGCAAAGCCTGCGTCCAAGAAGGTACGCATCCTGCCGTTGAAGGCACTGAAGGCGATGGTCAACTAGGAAGCGCCGCCCGCACGGGGGTATTCCCGCCTATCGGACCCGGAGGGATGCAAATCGCTCCGGGTCTTTCTTTATCCGGCCGGATGCTTTTGTCGACTAGACGAGGGAGTGGAACACCTTCTGCACATCCTCGTCCTGCTCGAGCTTGTCGATCAGTTCCAGCGCCTCGCGGGCCTGGTCTTCGGGCAGTTCGCCCGGGGTCGTGCAGATGTACTCCTGCTCCGCTGAAATCGGCGTCAGGCCGCGGTCTTCCAGGGCCTTTTGCACCTGGCCGAAATCCGCAAAATTGCAGTGGATCACGAGCTGGGGCTCGTTCTTCTCGCCCTTGCCTTCGCCCATTTCCTCCAGGCCGTGGTCGATCAGGTAGAGCTCGAGGTCGTCCTGGTCGATGCCCTTCGGGTCCAGGCGGAAGACGCCCATCCGGTGGAACATGAAGCTCACGCTGCCGGTTGCGCCGAAGCTGCCGCCATTCCGGCTGAAGATGTTGCGCACGTTGCCGACGGTCCGGGTCGGGTTGTCCGTGGCGGCCTGCACCAGCACGGCGACGCCGTGGGGCGCGTAACCCTCGTAGACGACTTCCTCGTAGCTGGTGGAGTCCTTGCCCAGGGCGCGCTTGATCGCGGCGTCGATCTTGTCCTTGGGCATGTTCACGGACCGGGCGTTGGCAATGACCCGGCGCAGTGCCGGGTTGCCGGCCGGGTCCGCGCCGCCGGCCCGGACCGCGATGGCAATGTCCTTGCCGATGCGCGTGAATTGCTTGGCCATGCGGTCCCAGCGCGCGAACATCACATGTTTTCTGGTCTCGAAGATGCGTCCCATGGCTTAATTGTCGCAGATGTTGAGCTACCAGCACGACTACCACGCCGGCAACCATGCCGATGTACTCAAGCACGCCGTACTGGCCCTGGTCATCCGTGCCCTGCAGAAGAAGCCGGCCGCGATCCGGGTGATCGACAGCCATGCCGGCTCCGGCATCTATGACCTCGGGAGCAGCGAGGCCCGCAGGAATGCCGAGTTCGCCGACGGCATCGGCCGCGTGCTGGCGGAACCGCTGCCGCCCGTCGAGCTCAAGCCTTATCTGGAAGTCGTCCGGGCCGTCAATGGCCCCGGAAGCGCGCATGCCGGTGGCCCCGGCCGTTATCCGGGATCACCGGAGATTGCACGACAGCTGCTGCGGCCGGACGACCACCTGGATCTGCTCGAGCTGCATCCGGGTGCGCTTGCCCGGCTCCGCCGCCACTACGGCCGCGATCGCCGGGTCCATGTCCACGAACGCGATGCCTTCGAGGGGCTGCCGGCGCTGGTACCGCCCAGCGAGCGGCGTGGCGTGGTGCTGGTCGACCCGGCCTTCGAGGTGAAGGCCGATTTCGCCAGCGTGGCCGGGATGCTGGCCAGCTGCCACCGCCGCTGGCCGGGTGGGGTCTACCTGGTCTGGTATCCCCTGATCCGGCATCCACTGGCCGAGCGCTTCCCGGCCCGGATCCGCGCCATCGGCATGCCGAAGCTCCTGCAGGCCGAGCTCCAGGTGGAGATCGATGCCTTTGACGGCATGCGCGGCTCGGGTCTTGTCATCGTCAATCCGCCTTTTGGCCTCGAGGACCAACTCAACGTCCTGCTGCCATGGCTCTGGCAGGCACTCAGGAACGACGATCGGACGGGCTGGCGGGTCCGGGCGCTGGCCTAGGCGGCCTTGCGGGCCGCCAGCCACTTCTCCAGCTCATCCGCGCCACCGATTCGCGTGCCGTTGACGAAGACCTGCGGGACCGACGTGCTGCCGGCTATGGCCCGCAAGGTCAGGTCGGAGAAGTCGCTGTTCAGGGTCAGCACCTCGAAGTCGATGCCGGCCGCGGCAAGCCGGGCTTTGGCCCGGGCGCAATGCGGGCAACCCTTGCGCGCGAACACGGTGACATCCAGCGGCTTTGGCGCGTTCGGTGCGATGAAGGCGAGCATGGTGTCGGCATCGGACACCTTGAACGGATCGCCGGGCTCCTCGGGCTCGATGAACATCTTCTCGATGACACCATTGCGCACCAGCATCGAGTAGCGCCAGGAACGGCGCCCGAAGCCGATGTCTTCCTTGCCGACCAGCATTCCCATCGCGGCGGTGAACTCGCCATTGCCGTCCGGGAGGAAGGTCACGTTGTCGGCGTGCTGGTCTTCCCGCCACTCGTTCATCACGAAGGCGTCATTGACCGAGATGCAGATGATCTCGTCGACGCCATGGCTCTTGAAGGCGTCAGCCAGCTGGTTGTAGCGCGGCACGTGGGTCGACGAGCAAGTCGGCGTGAAGGCGCCCGGCAGCGAGAATACGACGACGGTCCGGCCGTCGAAGATTTCCCTGCTGGTGCGGTTGATCCACTCGTGGTCGCCACGGGTGCGGAACGTGACTTCGGGGATGCGCTGGCCTTCGCGGTTCTGCAACATGGTTCGTCTCCTGTTCGAATGACTGGCGCCAGTGTAGTGACGCCGACAGAAAACAGGAAATGCATTAAAGCGATCGGAACGATATATTAAACAGATGAGGAACCTGCCCTCTACCCGGCAGTTGGGATACTTCGTGGCCCTGGCCGAGCACCGGCACTTCGGCAAGGCGGCCGCGGCCTGCTTCGTGTCCCAATCCGCCTTCAGCGTCGCGATACGCCAGCTCGAGACCCTGCTCGGGGTCCGGCTGGTGGATCGCACCAACCGTCGGGTCGTCATCACGGCACTGGGCCAGGAGATCGCGACGCAGGCACGGCTCTGCCTGCGCGATCTCGAATCCCTGCTGACCATGGCCAGTGCCGAACGGGCGCCGCTGACGGGGCCACTCCGGCTCGGCGTGATTCCGACCGTTGCCCCGTTCCTGCTGCCGCGCATCTTGCCGGGGTTGCGCAAGACGCTGCCCAAGCTCCGGTTGTTCCTGCACGAGGCCACGACCGAAGTGCTCCACGACAAGCTCATGGAGGGGGAGCTGGACGTGCTGCTCCTCGCGTTGCCCTACGACCTCGACAACGTGGAGTTGCTGCCCCTGTTCCGCGATCCGTTCAGGCTGGCCTGCCGGCGGGGCACCCGCCTCGTGGATCCCGTGAACTACCGCTACAACCGTCTCGACCGGGAAGCCGTGTTGTTGCTGGAAGAAGGCCATTGCCTGCGGGACCACGCCATCGCCGCCTGCAGCCTCAAGGGGTCCGAGAAGATCAGCCCGTTCGCCGCGACAAGCCTGCTGACGCTGATCGAGATGGTGGATGCCGATCTCGGCGTGACCTTCCTGCCGGCGATGGCGGATGGCTCGGCACTCCTGAAATCCACGCGCGTGGCAACCCATGCATTGCCGGAGCGGAGTTACCGTGAGATCGGCCTCGCGTGGCGACAGGGATCGCATCGCGGAGCCGAATTCCGCGTGTTGGGCGAGCGGATCCTGGCGCAGTTGCCGGATGACTCCCGGCGGAATCCATGATTCCCGCGCGGCCCCCGGCTACCGCGCAGGACCACTTCGTCAGCCTGCCGCGATTCGCGTCCGCAATGCCCGCTTGAGCCAGCGGGCGACTGCCTCGGCCAGCGGCGCATCCTCCGCCGGCAGTCCGCGCACGGACAGATAGACCCGCGACGTGATGGGAATCTCGGTCCACTGTTCCGGTGCGCCGGGCGCACCTCGAACGGCATTCATGGTTGGCCGGAGTTCCAGGTCGCGCAGCAGTTGCCCGAGGTCGCCGGCATCGTCGGCTGCCAAGGCGGTTGAGTGAGCGGTTGACTGCGTGACCCCAGCTCCGGTCGGTTCCGCATCCG
>CAZMVP010000002.1:29173-35502 GCA_964569355.1 uncultured Chromatiaceae bacterium
GCGGTTGAGTGAGCGGTTGACTGCGTGACCCCAGCTCCGGTCGGTTCCGCATCCGGTTGGATGCGTTTGCGGATACCGGCATCCGCAAGTCCGTAACTTCGCCGTTCACCGGCCGGACCATGCACTCCCGCGGTGGGTTGGAGCGGGGTGTTGACTCCCGGATTGCGCGTCGCCTGGTTTGGCTCCATCGTGGATGGATTGGCCTGTGTCGATACAGCGAGATCTGCCGCAGGAGGTGCCGCGAGAGTGGGCGCAAGCGGCGACGGGGACACACCGGCTCCCTGCGGTGGTTCGATGAACAGCGCCTTGACCTCGTCCACCGGCAGTTGCCGTTCCAGCAAAGCCTGCAATGCAGCCGCGTCCGTCGCCGCCAGGGCCCGCCGGATTTCTGCCAGCGTTGCGGTCAGCAGCTGCCCATCCGACTGCAACCGGCGGACACCGCGGATGAATTGCAGGCGGGTCAGGCAGTCGGCCGGATAGCGGGTGTGAGGGCCACGCCGACCAACCTTGGGCAGCAGGCCGGACTGGATGTAATAGACGATGGTCCGCCGGTCGAAGCCGGTGGCGGCCGAGAGCTCGGTGATGGAATAGCTGCGGCCTGCATCCATGGCCGCCAGACTATGTGGACAGTATAGACACTGTCAACTACTGAAGAATCCACGGTGCCGCACGGGCATCGGGTTGCTACCATCCAGCACCCGCCATGTTCCCGCTCAGCGACGACAACCCGCACTTCATCACTCCTTATGCGACCTACGCGATCATCGCGCTGAACGTTCTGGCGTGGATCTTCGTGCAGGGCATGGGCATGGAGCCGCGACTTTCGGCGTCCGTCTGCACCCTGGGCATGGTGCCGGGTGAGCTGCTGCAAACCCTGGCCGCCGGTTCGCGTTTCCAGATCGGCCCCAACCTGTACTGCGTGCTGACCGACCAGCCCCACTGGCTCACGGCCTTCACCCACATGTTCCTGCACGGTGGCTGGCTGCACATCATCGGCAACATGTGGTTCCTGTGGATCTTCGGCAACAACGTGGAAGACTCCATGGGCCATGCCCGATTCGTGGCTTTTTACCTGCTTTGTGGCCTGGCGGCGGCCGCGGCGCAGGTCCTGTCGGACCCGACCTCGGGCGTGCCGATGGTTGGCGCTTCGGGTGCGATCGGTGGCGTGATGGGGGCCTATGTCCTCCTCTACCCCAGGGTGAAGGTGAAAATGCTCCTGTTCCTCGGCATCTTCATCACCACCTTCACGGTTCCGGCATTCTGGATGCTCGGGTATTGGTTTGCGGCCCAGCTGATCGGCGGGATCGGCTCCATCGGGGCGCATGCCGGCGGCGTGGCGTTCTGGGCCCATGTCGGCGGGTTCCTGGCGGGCGCGGTGCTGGTCTACCTGTTCAAGGTGCCGGAGTACGTCAACCGCCACCCAAATCGCGGCTGGCAATAATGCCCATCGGCCAGGCCAGGCTGACCAGGCTCAATCGGCCGTGGCGACCGCCGGCAACAACGCGGCCTCGCCGGCCTCGCTCCGGAAGGTTTCATAGGGTGTCGCGTACAGCCGCTCGAGGTTCCCCGCGGACAACGCCACCCTGGCCGAATCGAGCAGCCAGGTTCCGTCCGGGAACAGCAGCAGTGCATGGCTGCCGAAGCGCAGCGCGAGGGAGGGGTCATGCACTGTCATCGCCACCCCGCGACCGGCCGCCGCCAGCTCCCGCAGCTTGAGGAGCATGCCGACCTGATGCCGGGGATCGAGGTGGTTGACCGGCTCGTCGAGCAGCCAGATGTCCGGATCCTGGGTTAGAAGGCGGGCCAATGCGAGCCGGCGTCGTTCGCCGCCCGAGAGCGTGGAGACCAGCCTGTCCCGGAAGGCCGTGAGCTCCATGGCCGCCAGGGCCGATTCCGCCTTCTCCACGTCGGCCGCGGATTCGGCGCCGGTTCCGTTCAGGTGCGGATGCCGCCCCATCAGCGCAGTCTCCATCACTGTCGCCGGAAAAGATTCCGTGTCGTCCTGGAGCAGCAGGCCAAGCCGTCGGGCGATCTGGCGGCGACTCAATCGATCCAGCGGCTCTTTGCCCAGGCGTATGGATCCCCGGCTCGCCGGTCGCAGGCCCGCGAGCGTGTGCAGGGCCAGGGTCTTGCCCACGCCATTGGGTCCGAGCACGCAGAGCAGGTCGCCGGCTGCCAGGGTGAAGCTGAGATCCCGGACCAGGCGGCGCCCGGCAACGGCGATCTCGACGGCGGAACAGGTCAGCATGGGCCGGCCACTTTAGCGACCCAAAAAAAACCCCGCCAGTGGCGGGGTTCATGCGGTTCTTGTTGTTGTCGCGAAGTCGGTCTCGGCGAGTGCGTCAGTGTGGTGGATTGTTCTTCTGGTTCTGGTTTGCCGCTTGTACTTCTGGTTGTTGGTTTCTGCTTCTTCTTGTGGGCGTCTTCTGGCTCCGATGTCTGGTATCCACAGCTAGTGGCAGATGTCGAGCGTTCCTGCCGCGCAACACAGAGACCATTTTTGTGCGCATTTATTAGCCAGCAAGTCCCGTGCCATAAAGTGAAAAGGTTTGTCGTTAGAGCGATGTGGCGGGAGTTGGTCACTTCACCTGCGATTGTGGCACGGTGAAGCGTAAAGATATCCGACACGCCGGGACCCTGACCCCATCGATCCGACAGCGCCACGAGGGCTCGGGATCCATGAAAACCGGAACTCCTGCTCGAAACGCTGCCCGAGGGGCACTTTCGAGCAGCCTGAACCGACCCTGAATCGTGTGACTTTCAGGTTATCAGTCCTCACGCTTCTGTAAGAAATTCCGACGCCAATGACGATCTTCAATGGAAACGGAGATGGCTCCTGCCTGTCAATGACCAGCCTGACCGGGTACTCTCGCCCGCGGCATGGACCTTGAACAACTCCGCGACCATCTTTCCGCGATCGATCGGCAGATCCTCGAACTGGTGGCCGAACGGCAGCGGGTGTCCGGCGAAATCGGGGCGTGGAAGCAGGCCACAGGCAGGCCGACCCGGGATTTCGGTCGCGAGAAGCATGTGCTCGACGTGGCGCGCCAGGCAGCCACGGAGCTCGGTATCCGGCCCGGCCTCGCCGAGGACCTGCTGCGCCTCTTGATCCGCTCCTCTCTGGCAAACCAGGAGCAGGCCCGGGTCCGTGCCGAGGGCCAGGGCTCCGGCAAGCCCGCGCTGGTCATCGGCGGCGGCGGCAAGATGGGCCGCTGGTTCGCCGAGTTCCTGCATTCGCAGGGTTTCCACGTGACCATCGCCGATCCGGCGGGCCCGGTGCCGGGCTTTCCGCATGTCGTCGACTGGCGCCAGACCCGGGACGAGTTTGCAGTCACGGTGGTGTCGGTGCCGATCCCGCGCACCGGGCCCATCCTGCGCGAGATCGGCCAACGCCGGCGCAGTGGCCTGATTTTCGACATCGGCTCGCTCAAGTCGCCATTCATTGCCGAGCTGAAATCGCTGTGCCAGCAGGGCCTGCATGCCACCTCGTTGCACCCGATGTTCGGTCCGGACACCGAGCTCCTGTCGGGACGACATGTGCTGCTGCTGGATGCTGGCTGCCCGGAAGCGACGACCGACGCCGCCCAGCTCTTCAGCTCGACGATGGCAGCCAGGACCCGGATGGATATCGGCGACCACGATCGCCTGATCGCCTACGTGCTTGGCCTGTCGCACGCCCTGAACGTGGCCTTTTTCACCGCACTGGCCGAAAGCGGCGAGACGGTGCCGAAACTGGCGGACATTTCCAGCACCACGTTCGACAGCCAGCTTACGGTGGCCGGGCGGGTCGCCGAAGAGAGCCCGCAGCTCTACTTCGCCATCCAGCAGGAAAACCCGTTCGGCCTGGCGGTGCTCGAGGAGCTGCAGAGGGTCGTCACGCGGATCACCGAAATCGTGCGCCAGGGCGACGAGACGGCATTTGTCGGCCTGATGGAGCAGGGGCGGCGGTATCTCCAGAGCCGTCGTTAGCCGGTACGGCTGCCTCAGCGCAGGCTCCGCCGCAGCAGGTACAGGAACGCCGGCACACCCACCGCGGCGGTGATCGCGCCCACGGGAAGCTGGCGTGGCGCCAGCAAGGTGCGCGCCAGGGTATCGGCGATGACGAGCAGGATTCCGCCGGCCAGGGCCGACCCGGGAATCACCACGCGGTGATCACTGCCGCCGGCCAGCCTGACGAAATGCGGGACGATGAGTCCGACGAAGCCGACCACGCCGGCGGTGGTGACGGCCACCGAGGTCAGCAGCGCGCCGACAAGGTAGATGATGCCGCGCACGCGCCGCACCTCCACGCCAAGCACCATGGCCTGCCAGTCGCCGGTGCCGAGCACATTGAGCGTCCGGGCGAGCCAGAGGCCGACGAGCGTGCCGACTGCGGCAACCAGCAGTACCAGTGCCGGATGTTCGACGAACGAGAAATCCCCCATCAGCCAGAACAGCAGCCCGCGCAGGCTCGCCTCGGGGCTGATGGCAAGCAGCAGGCTCACGACGGCGCCAAAGCCGGAAGCCACCACGATGCCGGTCAACAGCAGGCGGCCACCGGCATCATTGCCATGGTAGCCACGGCCGTCGTGCCAGAGGCCACGTCCCCGAGCCAGTGAAAAAACCAGCAGGGTGCTGAGCAGCGCGCCGGCGAAGGCGGCCAGGTCCACCACGGCGCCGGCAGCGCCCAGCAGGATCGCAGTCAGCGCCGCCACGGCGGCCCCGCCCGAGGTGCCGAGGACGTAGGGATCAGCCAGCGGATTGCGCAGCAATACCTGCATCAATGCACCAGCCAGGGCCAGCGCGGCGCCCGTGCCGAAGGCGGCGAGGATGCGCGGCAGTCGCAATCGAAGCAGGATCTCCAGGTCCGGATTCCCCGGGTTTCTGCTGAAGATTGCCGTCAGCGAGCCCAGGTCCACCCGGCTGCTGCCGGTGCCGAGCGCGACCAGCACGGCGACAACGCTGAGCACGACAAGGATTGTCAGGAGGCGACGGCGGCTCAAGTGCATGTTCCGGGTGCGTGGCCAGCCGGGCGTGCCAGGCGGTGCTCCAGTGTACTGGATGGGCTCGCGGCCGTGACATGACTTCCGCGGCTGTGAAAGAATCCGGACGCAGCCAGGGGTAGCGCATGGATCAGATTGATTCGGAAGGATTCCGAGCCAATGTCGGCATCATCGTGTGCAACACGACGGGCAAGGTCCTCGTCGGCGGACGCGTGGGCCAGGATGCCTGGCAATTTCCGCAGGGCGGGATCCGGAAGAACGAATCGCCGAAGCGGGCGATGTATCGCGAGCTCCGGGAAGAGATCGGCCTGCGTCCCCGCGATGTGGAGGTCCTCGGCTGCACCTCCGACTGGCTGCGATACCGTCTGCCGGACAAGTACGTGCGTCGCCGCCGGAAACCACTGTGCATTGGCCAGAAGCAGCGCTGGTTCCTGTTGCGGTTGCTGGTTGCGGACAGCCAGCTGCAACTGGATACCACCAGGACGCCGGAATTTGATCGCTGGCGCTGGGTCGATTACTGGCAGCCCCTCGAGGACGTGATTTTCTTCAAGCGCGACGTCTACCGGGCGGCCTTGTGTCAGCTTGGCCCGGTGGCATTCCCGGCCGGCATGCCGCCGATTCCGCCCGACGCCGCGCCTCCGGATGACTGATGGCCCGGGAGCGACGAAGGACACCGCCGCCCGAAGCCGGCGTGCTGGCCGCCGTGGACCTCGGGTCGAACAGCTTCCACATGGTGGTCTCGCGCCTGGCCCACGGGCAGCTGACGGTCATCGACCGCTTGCGCGAAGTCGTCCGCCTTGCCTCGGGCCTGGATTCGCGAAATCGCCTCACTGAGGCCAGTCAGGAGAAGGCGTTGGCGGCGCTGCATCGCTTCGGCGAGCGGCTGCGCGCCATGCAGGCGGGCCGGGTGCGGGTCGTGGCCACCAACACCCTGCGCCGGGCCAGGTCGACAGGGCGGTTCATGCAGCGTGCCGCGCGGGCGCTGGGCCATCCGGTGGAGATCATCTCCGGCATCGAGGAGGCCCGCCTGATCTATCTCGGCGCCAGCCACACCCTGCCCGGCGTCGAAGGCGGCCGCCTTGTCATCGACATCGGCGGCGGCAGCACGGAGATCATCGCGGGTCGTGGGCTGGATCCGCTCGTGATGGAGAGCCTGGCCGTGGGCTGCATCGGCATCAGTGAAAACGGCTTTCCGGCGGGACGCCTGACCCGTGGCAACTTCGAAAGGACCCGCGTGCAGATCCGCCTGGAGCTCGAGCCGGTGCGTTCCAGGTTCCGCACCGCGGAGTTGTCGCAGGTCGCGGGCACCTCCGGCACGATCCGCGCCGCCGCCGCGGTCCTCGCTGC
>CAZMVP010000002.1:35602-40607 GCA_964569355.1 uncultured Chromatiaceae bacterium
ATGCGGGCCCTGTCGCTCGAGCGGATGACCGTTGCCGATGGCGCCCTGCGGGAAGGGTTGCTCTACGACATGATCGGGCGCCTGACGGACGAGGATGCCCGGGTGCGGACGGTGCGGGCCATGGCCTTGCGCTACCACGTCGACCAGCCGCAGGCGGAACGAGTCGCCGCCACGGCGCTGAAGCTGTTCGAGCAGGTCCGTGGCGAGTGGAGCCTGTCGGATGATGACCGGCTGCTGCTGGTTTCGGCGGCCCGGCTGCACGAGCTGGGCCTCGACATCGCGCATGCCCACTACCATCGCCACGGCGCCTACGTGCTGGAGAACGCGGACATGCCCGGCTTCCCGCGCGACGAGCAGCAGGTCCTGGCCTGCCTCGTGCTGGCCCACCGGCGCAAGTTCGATCGGGAGGGGTTCAGGATCCTGCCCCGCACGCTGCTGCGTACGGCCGTGCGGCTTGCCGTCCTGCTGCGGCTGGCCGTGCTCATGCATCGCAGCCGGACAGCCGTGGCGGTCCCGGATCCCGGGCTGAACGTGCAGGGCCGCACACTGCGCCTCATGTTTGTCGCCGGCTGGCTGGCCGGCAATCCGCTGACCCTGGCCGACCTTGAGCGGGAGCGAGAACATCTCGAGGCAGCCGGCTACCGGCTGGTCATTGAGCAGCGGCCTTAGCCGGTCGTTGAATCCGCCAGTTCGCGCAACAGCCGCAACTGGGCCGCCACGGGCTCGTCGCCGGGAGCCGGCCGGACGAGCCGATACCCGCCGTCTGCCTGCAGCTCCCAGGCTTGGCAGTTGTCGGACAGGCAAAGGTCGAGGTCGGCGATCAACCGTGCCTTCAGGTTCTCGCTCAGGATGGGGAAGCACACTTCCACGCGGCGGAAGAAATTGCGGTCCATCCAGTCGGCACTGGAACAGAAGAGGAGTTCGTCACCGTTGGCGTGGAAGTAATACACGCGGGAGTGTTCCAGGAAACGGCCAACGATCGAGCGTACGCGGATGTTCTCCGAGATGCCCGGGATCCCGGGTCGCAGGCAGCAGATGCCACGCACGATGAGATCCACCATCACGCCGGCACAGGAGGCGCGGTACAACGCCCGGATGATCTCGGGTTCAACCAGCGCATTGAGTTTTGCGATGATGTGGCCCGCACCACCCTGGTCGACGTTGCGGATCTCCTGTTCGATGTGCTCCAGGATCCGCTCATGGAGGTTGAACGGCGACTGGTACAGGCGCCGCAATGGCGGTGTCTGCATCAGGCTGGTCAATTGCAGGAAGACGTGGTGGACGTCCTCGCCCAGCAGTTCGTCGGCGGAGAACAGGCTGTAATCGGTATACAGCCGGGCCGTGCCGGAATGGTAGTTGCCGGTTCCCAGGTGGACATAGCGGCGCAGGCGCCCACCTTCGCGCCGCACCACCAGGGCGAGCTTGCAGTGGGTCTTGAAGCCCACCACGCCATAGACCACGTGGGCGCCGGCCTCCTGCAGGCGGTTGGCCAGTTCGATGTTGGCCGCTTCGTCGAAGCGGGCGCGCAACTCGATGCTGACGGTGACCTCCTTGCCAGCCTGTGCCGCGCGCAACAACGCATCGACGATCGGTGAGTTGGCGCCGGTCCGGTACAGTGTCATCTTCAACGCGAGCACGTCCGGGTCCTGTGCCGCGCGGGAGACGAAATCGATCACCGGAACGAAGGATTCGTACGGGTGGTGCAGCAGGATGTCACGCTCGGCAATGGCCGAGAACAGGCTGTCCGCCGCCATGATCTCCTTCCGGACACCCGGGGCAAAGGGTTTCTCGCGAAGATCCTCCCGCTCGACCAGATGGTAAACCGCCATGAGCCGATTCAGGTTCACCGGCCCATCGACGGGATACAGGTCGTCGCGGGTGAGGTTGAACATCTCCAGCAGGTAGTCCATGTCCTCGGCCGGGCAGTCGTGTGCGACCTCGAGGCGCACCGCCTCGCCGTAACGGGCCGAGATCAGCTCGCCTTCAACCGCGCGCATCAGGTCGTCGACTTCCTCGGTCTCGACGTACAGGTCGCTGTTGCGGGTCACCCGGAACTGGTAGCAGCCAAGGATCTCCATGCCGTTGAACAGTTCGTCGACGAAGGTGTGGATGACCGAGGACAGGAACACGAAGTCGTCGGGGCCCGTGTCGGGCAGGGAGGGATCAAGGCGGATCAACCGGGGCAGCGAGCGCGGCGCCTGCACGATGGCGCGCTGCACCGGCCGCCCGAATGCGTGCATGCCGTTGACGTCGACGATGAAATTCAGGCTCTTGTTGAGGATCTTCGGGAACGGGCGGGCGGGATCCAGCGAGATCGGGCTCAATACCGGCTCGATCTCGCGGTGGAAGTAATCCCGCAGCCAGTCGCGGTGTGCCGGACGCCACCGTGTGCGCCGGACGAAGCGAATGCCGGCCCTTTCCAGGGCAGGCATCAGGTCCTGGTTCAACAGCCGGTACTGTTCCGCCACCAGCGCATGGGCCCGCTGGCGGATCTCGCCCAGCGCCTGGCGTGCGCCGAGCAGATCGGGACCCTGTGCGGGCAGCTCCAGCTCATGGCGTTGCCGCAGGCCGCTGACACGGATCTCGAAGAATTCGTCGAGGTTGGTGGAGACGATGCAGAGGAACTTCAGCCGCTCCAGCAGCGGGATCGACGGGTCCTTGGCCTGGTGAAGCACACGCCGGTTGAATTCGAGCGAGCTGAGCTCCCGATTGATGAAGTAATCGGGAAGTTTGAAGTTCGGGGTGTCCAACGTGCGTCACCAGCGGAGCCGGCGAAAACTATAGCAGCCGGTGTCGTGGCCCCGAACCGGTGGCGTCACACTTGGCGGGATGCAGCAATGCCGGCCGCCCGGGGCGCCAGATAGACGCCGCCCATCGACAGACTGGCCGTTGCCCCCGTGACCGAAGGCAGGTTGGTGGGCCGGCCGGCAAGGCGTTCCCTGGCAAACCAGGCAAAGGCGCAGGCCTCCACCAGGCCCGGATCCAGGCCCCAGGCAGTGGTCGTGCCCACCTCGCGATCCGGCATAAGCCGCCGCAAGCGCGTCATGAGGTCATCGTTGGCGGCCCCACCGCCGCAAACGCCTGCGGCTGCAGTGCTCTCGCTGGCCGTGATCGCCTCGGCAATGGTCACGGCCGTCAACTCCGCCAAGGTGGCCTGGACATCGTGCGGGCTCGGCGGGTCGCCGCCAACTCGATCCATGATCCGGCGGAGCCAGCCGGGGTTGAAATGGTCGACTCCGGTGCTCTTGGGACCCTGTCGGCTGAAGTAAGGGTCGGCCAGCAGCGCCGACAAGAGCGGCGGACAGACCCGGCCCGAGGCAGCAAACTGCCCCCCGGCATCGAAGGGGCTGCCGATGTGCATGGCGGACCAGGCATCCAGCAAGGTGTTGCCAGGGCCCGTATCGAAGGCCAGCACCGGTTGTCCCGGCCGGAGTACGGTGACGTTCGCGATTCCACCGATGTTCACGACCACCCGGCAGCGATCAGGCGCGGCAAAGGCGTACTGGTGGAATGCCGGGACGAGTGGGGCGCCCTGGCCGCCCAGCGCCATGTCACCGCGCCGGAAATCAGCCACCGTCGTGATGCCGGTGCGGACTGCGATGCGCGCCGGGTCGCCCAGCTGCACCGTCGAGTGGGCGGCGGCGTCGGGTGCATGGAATACGGTCTGGCCATGGCTGCCCACGGCCATCACCCGCGCGTTCAGATCCGGGACAACGGACAGCAGTTCGAGCGTGGCTGCGGCAAACTCGTCGGCAATCCGTCCATCCATCGCGACGAGCGCGGGCAGGGTGACGGCTGACGGGTCACGGCTCGCCGTGACGAGTGCGGCGCGGAGGTCGGCAGGGTAGTCATGATGCCGATGGGCATGCACGACGTATCGGTGGTCGTGGAATTCGGCCAGGACAGCATCAACCCCGTCCAGGCTCGTTCCGGACATCAGGCCGACATGGGCTTCCGGTCCGGTCAGTGACTGCGCCTCAATGTTCGAGGATGGATCCCGTGAGGCCGGGACTCAGGTTGCCGGCCGATTGGCGGCGAGCATGCTGGTGTGTGCGTCCAGACGCTGCATCAACGGCTTCTCGGCGGCGCGGAAGGCCGTCAGCTCCTGATGGGTCAGGGGCGAGGCATCCGGCAGGATGACCGTCCTGGGGTTCAGGTGGACACCATTCTTTCGAAATTCGAAATGCAGGTGCGGTCCGGTGGCCAGGCCCGTGGCACCCACGTAGCCGATGACATCGCCCTGGCGAACCCGCGCCCCGTAGCGCTCCGCGCCGAAACGCGACATGTGGCCGTAGAGGGTGGTGACGTTGCCGGCGTGCTGGACGATGATCGTGTTGCCGTAACCGCCTTTCCAGCCGCGGAAGATGATCCGACCATCACCGGCAGCCTTGACCGGCGTGCCCTTGGGCGCGGCATAGTCCACGCCCTGGTGGGCCCGTATGGTGTTGAGGACCGGATGCCGCCGCCCGGGGTTGAAGCCGGAGCTGATCCGGGTGAATGCCAGCGGGGCACGCACGAATGCCTTGCGCAATGGCTTGCCGTCCTGATCGTAGTAGCCGACGTGGCCATCCTTGTCCTGGTAGCGGATGGCGGTGAACCGGGCACCGCGATTGACGAACTCGGCGGCAAGGATGTTGCCCTCGCCCAGTTTGGTGCCGTCGCGCCACAGCTCCTCGTAGACCACCGCAAATTCGTCACCCTGGCCGATGTCCCTGACGAAATCGATGTCGTACTCGAATACCTGCGCCATGTTCATGATGAGGCGCTCGGATACGTGCGCATCCTTCGCCGCTTCGAAGAGCGAATTCCTGATCCGGCCGCTGGCCGTGACCATCCGGTGCTCGATCGGCAGGTCGGTGACCTGGGCCGCGAACCCATTGTCGGTGCGCTTCACCGACAGGCTGGACCGGATGTCCAGTTCCCGGTCCAGCGAGATGATGTTGCCGTCTTCGTGCCGGATGCGCAGCACGTCGCCAGGGCGAAGGATGCGCAGGTATTTGCGCGC
>CAZMVP010000003.1:0-25066 GCA_964569355.1 uncultured Chromatiaceae bacterium
CCCTTGTGCCGGTCGAAGCCGTAGTCCGGATAGCGGGCGTGCAGGTGCATCATCAGTTCATCGCGATGCACCTTGGCAAGGATCGATGCCGCCGAGATTGCCATGCGCAGCCGATCCCCGCCGACCACGGCATCGATCGGCCCCTCGTAGCCAGGCAGCACGGGAGCGCAGTTGCCATCCACTTCCACGCGATCCGGCACGCAACCCAGCCCGGCAAAGGCCCGACGCATCGCGAGCAGCGTGGCCTGCAGGATGTTCAGCTCATCGATCTCGCCGCACGAGGCCTCGCCGATGGCCCAGGCCACGGCATCACCACGAATCCGGATGGCCACCGTCTCGCGCTGCCGCGCCGTCAGTGCCTTCGAGTCGCGCACGCCGGGCACGACCTGGCCCGTGCGCAACACCACGGCTGCGGCAACCACCGGTCCCGCGAGGGGACCGCGCCCGACTTCGTCCATCCCGGCAATCATGTTCACTGGCCAGCACGCCGATTATACGAACCGCCCAGGACCTCAAGCACTGCTTCGGCAGCCCGCTCGCTGGCCCCGAGGCGCAGCCCCGCGGCAAGCTCCGCGAAGCGTGCGTGCAGCGCAGCCCGGCGCTCCGGCGATCCGACCCAATCGAGCACCTCGGCACCCAATGCCTCCGGGTTTGCCGCGCCCTGCAGCAACTCCGGCACGAGCCGTTCCCCGGCCAGGACGTTGGGCAGCGAGAAATACTGCGTTCGCACGAGGCGGAGCGCTTTCAGCAACGCATGGGTGACCGGTGCCAGCCGATAGGCCACCACCATGGGCCGGTTCACCAGCATCACTTCCAGCGTGGCGGTGCCCGAGGCCAGCAACACGACGTCGGCTGCCGCCATCGCCATTCGTGCGTTGCCTTCGATGAGCCGCACCGGCACGCCGCCCGTGGTGGTCGGCGCCATGCATGCTTCGATGCGCGCACGCAAGGCTGGCGTGGCCACGGGGACCACCGCCCGGAGGCCAGGGAGGCGGCCGGAGAGCCAGGCCAGCGTGGCCGCAAAGACCGGGCCAAGGCGCGCCACCTCCCCCGCACGACTGCCGGGCAGCACCGCGAGCACCGGCCCGCCCACCGGCAGCTCGAGCGCCTGCCGTGCCGGCGCGGAATCAGGCTCGGTACGAATGCTGTCTGCCAGCGGGTGGCCGACGAAGGTGGCCGGCACCGCATGGCGGTGCAGGAAATCCGCTTCGAAGGGCAGCAGGCACAGCACCCGGTCGCAGGCCGCGCGCAGCACCTCGACGCGGCCCGGCCGCCAGGCCCAGACCGACGGCGAGACGTAGTGCACGGTGCGGATGCCGCGGGCCTTCAGGCGCCGCTCGAGCCGCAAGTTGAAATCCGGGGCATCGATGCCGACAAAGAGGTCAGGCGGATCCTCGATCAACCGGGCTTCGAGCTCCAGTGCGATCCGGCGCAGTCGCGGCAGGTGCGCCACGACTTCGGCAAGCCCCATGACCGCAAGTTCGTCGCTGTCGAACCAGGCATCGCAGCCTTCGGCCCGCATGCCGGGCCCTGCGATGCCGGCAAAGGTCGCCGCGGATTCACGCTCCCGGATGGCCCGGATCAGGCCGGCGCCGAGCCGGTCGCCCGAGAGTTCGCCGGCGACGATCGCGATCCGTGGCATCGCGAAGGTCAGCGGATCAGGCTGCGTTCGGACTGGTCGATGAAGTCGACGAGAAGACGCACTTCGGGCTGGGTTTCGGCAAGCAGCGCCAGCCGCTCCCTCGCGTCGGCGAGCTGCAGCTGGTCGCGGTACAGGATCCGGTAGGCATCCTTGAGGTTGCGCAGCTGCTCCGCGGTGAAACCCCGGCGCTTCAGTCCTTCGGTGTTGATGCCGTGGGGCGCGGTCGGCTGGCCGGCCACGATGACGTAGGGGGGCACGTCGCGCGTGATCGCGGCGAAGCCGCCCAGGAAGCTGTGGGCGCCGATCCGGCAGAACTGGTGCACGGCGGAGAAGCCGCTGCAGATCACGTGGTCGCCGACATGCACATGGCCCGCCAGCGTGGTGTTGTTCGAGAAGATCACGTGGCTGCCCACCACGCAATCATGCGCCACGTGCACGTAGGCCATGATCCAGTTGTCATCACCGATCCGCGTGACGCCGAGGTCCTGCGCGGTGCCCCGGTTGATCGTACAGAACTCGCGGAACGTGTTGCGGTCGCCGATCTCGAGCCGCGTGGCTTCACCGCCGTATTTCTTGTCCTGCGGATCCTCGCCGATGGAGGCAAACTGGAAGATGCGGTTCTCCTCGCCGATCCGCGTCTGCCCCTTCACCACGACATGGGCACCGATGGTCGTGCCGGCACCGATGCTGACGCCCGGGCCGATCACCGAGTAAGGGCCAACGGATACGTCTGCGGCAAGCTCCGCGCCGGGGTCCACGATGGCAGTCGGATGTATTGCGGTCATTCGGAATCGTCCCTGTTGCGCTCGAGGTCGCGCAGTCGCCTCGCCATGTCGTCCAGCTGGCTGAAGCGCGCCATGTTCCGTCGCCACCTCGGCAGGAGATCCGCCGGCGTGCCGCCACCCCCGTAGATGCCGGGAGAGCGGATCGACCCGGTGACGCTGGTACCCCCGCCGATCACCACGTCATCGGCCACTTCGATATGGCCGGCGAAGCCAGCCTTGCCGCCCACGATGCAGCGCGCGCCGATCGTCGTGCTGCCCGAAATCCCGACCTGGGCGGCAATCACCGTGTGGTCGCCGATGCGCACGTTGTGCGCCACCATGATCTGGTTGTCGAGCTTCACGCCATTGCCGATGACCGTGTCGCCGATCGCGCCGCGATCGATCGTCGTGCAGGCCCCGATCTCCACGTCATCACCGATGACGACGCTGCCGAGCTGGGGCACCTTGAAGTGCCGGCCATCGCGATCGCGGGCAAACCCGAAGCCGTCCGCGCCGAGCACGGCGCCGGTATGCACGATGCAACGGGCGCCGATCCGCACCGCTGCATAGATCGTCGACTGCGGCATGAGCCGCGTGTCATCCCCGATCAGCACATCGTCGCCGACCACGGCGTTCGGACCCACCTGCACCCGGTCACCCAGCACCACATTGCGCCCGATGACGGCGCCGGGGCTTACCTGGCAGGTCGGCGGAATCTCCACGCCCGCAGCCACGACGGCCCTCGGGTGCACGCCTGGCTCGAGCGGGGCCGGCGGATGGAGTGCTGCCGCCACCTGGGCGAACACGACATAGGGATTGGCGGCCACCAGCGCGGCCACGGGGCAACCGTCCGCATCGGCTGCCGCCAGGATCACGGCCCCGGCCCGCGTGGCTGCAAGCTTGCGGCGATAGGCCGGATTGGCGAGGAAGGTCAGCGCACGCGAGTCCGCGCCATCGAGGGTGCCCACGTGGTCGACGATGAGGTCCGGATCACCCCGCAGCTCGCAACCATGGCGCACCGCCAGCTGGCCGAGGCTGATGCCCATCCCCTGACTTCCCTGATCAGCCGGCCCGCCCCTCATCCGTCGGAGGTCACGGCTTGGCGTGGCTTTGCAATGCCTGCAGCACCTGGCCCGTCACGTCCATCGCCGGATTGACGTAAAGGGCATCGCTGACGATGAGGTCGTACCCGCCCTGCTTCGCGAAGTCCGCGATCTGCTGCAGGAGCCCGACCCGGAGCTTGCCCAGCTCCTCATTCTGGCGATTGCGGTAATCCTCGCGCAGCTCGTCGACCTGGCGGGACAGCTCGCGCTCGTCGCGCCGCAGGTCATTCTCGGTGTTGCGGCGTTCATCCGCCCCCATGACCGCCCCGTCCTTCTGGAACTTGTCCGCGCGATCCTTGAATGTCTTCTGCTTCGCCACGAGGTCGCGCTGGCGCGGCGCGAACTCGTTGTTCAGCGCCTTGTTGGCCGCCTCGGCCTGCGGCGACTCGATCAGCAGCCGCTGGACATTGACGAACCCGATCTTGACCGGCTTTGCCTGGCCGAACGCCACTGGAGACAACAGCGACGCCCCGATGAGGAGCAGGGCACCCACGGCTGCGATCACCGAGATTCCCGAGCGTCCATCGCGCTTGTACATGTGCAACATATCCTTCCCTTGCCAGATGAATGCGGCACGGCCGTGGTGGTCCGGCCCTGCCACCTGATTGTCCGGACCGCGCCTAGAAGGCGCCGCCGATGGAGAACTGGAACCGCTCCGTGTCATCGCCGTAACTGCTGCTCGTTGCACTCTCGGCATTGAGCGGCATGGCATAGCTGAAGCGGAACAGTCCCAGGGGCGCCAGCCATTGGGCCGAAATGCCGACCGACTGCTTCAGGTCCCCGTTGTGGAAATCATACTTGATCGGATTGGTTCCCGGCTTGTCGTAAAACTGCACATCGCCCAGGGAGTACACGTTGCCGACATCGTAGAACAGGGCAAAACGGGCCTTCGACTGCCATTTTTCCGGGATCGGCAGCAGGAGTTCGGCCTGGCCGGACACCAGAGTGTCGCCACCATAGGGATTCCCGAAGTCGTCCTTTGGCCCGAGGCTGTTTTCCTGGAAACCGCGCACCGTGTCCGGCCCGCCGCCGAAATAGTTCTTGTAGGGCGGCAGCGAGGTGGTGTCGCCAAAGGCATCGCCATAACCCAGGTCCACCTTGAAAAGCATGGTGGCCCAACTGGTTAGCGGCCAATACTGCTGGTAGTTGTAATTGACCGTGTAGTACTCGATGTCGCTGCCGGGAACCGTGGTGTTGAACACCAGGCGGTGCCGAGCGCCCCGGTCGGCGAACAGGGAGCGGTTGCGGCTGTCGTAAACCCAGCCGGCCACGAACTCGAAGGTGTCGAACTTCGAGGTGTAGATCGCGCCACCGGTGACGAAGCTCGTCTCGCTCTTGCCGTTGTTGCGCACCCATTGCTGGGCCTGGCGGCTGCTGAAGCTGTCCGACAGGAGCTCCGCGCTCTGCCAGGTGCCGCCGAGGATGAACCGCTGGAACTCCGTCAGCGGGTAGCTGTACTCGACCGAGGCGGACAGGGTCTTGGTGGAGAAGTCGGAGGCGGCCGACGTGAACTGCGTGATGTCCCGGTAGGCGACGCTGATGGTGCGGCTGACCTCGTTGATCGTGGTGTATGGATCGGTGAACGAGAAGCTGTAGACCGTGCGGTAGCGGCCCGAGTTGATGTCGGCCTGGACGCGATTGCCGGTTCCCATGAAGTTCGTGTGCACGAAGCTGCCGTTGAGGATCAGCTTCTGCGACTCCGAATAACCGACGCCGCCGCCGAACTGCCCGGGGAGGCCCTCGGTGATGTTGAAATCCAGGTCTACCAGGTCCGGCGTGCCCGGCACCGGGTTCGTGGCCTCCTCCACCTTCTCGATGTAGGGCAGCCGCTGGATGCGGATCTTCGACCGCTCGAGCCGGCTGTTCGACAGGTAACCGCCCTCGAACTGGCGCATCTCGCGGCGGAAGACCTCGTCGTTGACCGAGGACGTGCCGTTGAAGTTGACGCGCCGGACATAGACGCGCTTCTTCGGTTCCACGTACAGCGTCACGGCCACGGTCTTGGCCTCGCGGTCGAGCTCGGGCACGGGCTCCACCGTGGCGAAGGCATAGCCGTCCTCGGACAGCCGCAGCCGGATCAGGTCGGCGCTCTGGGTGATCAGGCGCTGCGAGTAGGTCTGGCCCGGCTTGACCTGCACGAGAGGACTCAGCTGCGCTTCCGGCAACACGAGCTCGCCGCCGAGCCGGACATCGCTGACCTTGTAGCGCTCGCCCTCGACCAGGTTGATCGTGATGTAGATGTTCTTCTTGTCCGGCGAGATGGCCACCTGGGTGGACTCCACGCCGAAGTCGGCAAAGCCGCGATCCATGTAGAAGGACCGCAGCTTCTCGAGGTCGCCGGTGAGCGCCTCGCGCGAGTAGCGGTCGTCCTGGCGCAGCCACGACAGCCAGCCGGGTGTCTTGAGTTCGAAGCTCTCGAGCAGCTCCTTGTCCGGGAAGCTCTTGTTGCCGACGATGTTGATCTGGCGGATCTTGGCCCGGTCACCCTCCTTGATGGTGATCGCGATGTCGACCTTGTTGCCCGGCAGCTCCTTGACATCGGCCTTGATCGTCGCGGCGTACTTGCCGCGGCTGAAGTACTGGTCGGTCAGCGACTGCTCGACCTCGTCGAGGACCGACTGGTTGAAGGTCCTGCCCTTCTTCAGCCCGATCCGCGCCAGCGGCTCCTTCAGGTCCTCGGTCTTGATGTCCTTGTTGCCGGTGATCGTGAAGTCCGCGATCGACGGCCGTTCCGCCACGACCACGATCAAGGTGCCGTTGTCCCAGCGCATCTCGACATCCTTGAAGAATCCGGTGCCGTACACGGCACGAATCGCTTCCTGGACCCGGCTCTCGTCGATCCGGTCGCCGATGTTGATCGGCAGGTAGTTGAACACCGTGCCTTCGGCTATCCGCTGCAGGCCCTCCACGCGGATGCCGCGCACGACCATGCCGCCGGATTGGTTCGCATCGGGCGAGGGTGCCGTGGATGCCGGTGCCGCAACCGGGGTCGGCGCAGGTACGGGAGCCGGCACGGGATTGGAAGCCGGTGCGGGGGCCTGGGCCCGGCCGGCGGTCGGCAGGCCGGCCACCCCGGTCAACATAATCGTCAACAACAGGCTGCGGACGTAGGCTTCGGGCGCCGCTCGGAAAACCATCGGGTGCTAACTGAGAAGTCGCGAGATGTCGTTGTAGAAGGCAAAGCTCATCAGCGCCAGCAGCAGCGCGATGCCGATCTGCTGGCCAATGATCTGCACGCGTTCGGAGAGGGGTCCGCCCTTGAACGTCTCGGCCACGGTATACACGATCTGGCCGCCGTCGAGCATCGGCACCGGCAACAGGTTCAACACGCCGAGGCTGATGCTGACGATGGCCAGGAAATTCAGGAAAGCCGTGGCGCCGATCGATGCGCTCATGCCGGCATACTCGGCGATGTTGATCGGGCCGCTGATGTTCTTCGGCGAGACATCGCCGGTCACCATGCGCCAGATCATCCGCAGGGTCAGTGCGCTCATTTCCCAGGTCTTGGCGACCCCCTTGGCCAGCGACTGGAACGGGCCATAGCGCTCCTCGGCGCGCATGCTTTCCAGGAGACCCTTGGGCAGGGCAAACGCAGCGCCGATCTGGCCGATCTCGCCGTCATCGGACTGCACCTTGCCAACCACCACGGTGATCTCGAGCTGCTCTCCATTCCGCTCCACGCCGAGCTTGATCGATTCGCCCGGGTGACTTCGCACATGCTCGATCCAGGTGCCCAGCGATTTCACGGGCTCCCCGTCCATGGACTCGAGGCGGTCTCCGGCGCGCAATCCGGCTGCTGCCGCCGGGCTGCCCGGCGTCACCGCGCTGATCACGCGGTCCGGCTCCGGCGACCAGGGTTTCATGCCCAGCTCGGTGAAGAGCTTCCCGGGTTCGGTCAATTCCGACTCATGGCCGGCCGTCAGGATGGTCGCAGGCCGGGTCGCGCCGGTCTTGTCGGCGACTTCAAGCCGGATGGCACCCTTGGCCAGCATGTCGTCAAGCATGGCGAGCGTGGCGGACTCCCAGGTCAGCACCTGCCGGCCGCCAACCGCGACGATCCGGTCGCCATCGCGCAGGCCCGCGCTGGCGGCCACCGATCCGGCGTCGACCGTGCCGATCACGGGCTTCATGCCGGGCACGCCACTCATGAACATGGCGGCATAGGCGACGATGGCAAACAGCAGGTTGAAAGCCGGCCCCGCCGCCAGGATCGCGATCTTGACCGCGGATGACTGCCGGTTGAAGGCACGACCGCGCTCGGCGAAGGTCACCGGGCAGTCCCGCTCGTCGAGCAGCTTCACGTAGCCCCCGAGCGGTATCGCCGACAGGCAGTACTCCGTCTGGTCGGCACCGGAGCGCTTCGACCACAGCACGCGGCCGAAGCCGATCGAATAGCGCAGGACCTTCACGCCGCACAGGCGGGCCACGATGTAGTGGCCATATTCATGGATGGCCACGAGCAAGCCGATGGCCACCACGAAGGCCAGGAGCGAGGTCAGGATCTGCGACATGGCGCGAATCTTAAGGCATTACGCGCGGGCTTGCGCAGCCGGACTTCGCAGGTACCGGCCGACCCATGGACCGGCGGCGCAGCAAGGCTCGGTGATCTGCAATTCAGGCCGGCACCACGCCGTACCAGGACAGGGCCAGCACGTACAGCGGGACGGCAGCGGTGATGCTGTCGAGACGGTCCAGGATGCCGCCATGGCCCGGAAACAGGCTGCCACTGTCCTTCACGCCGGCACTGCGCTTGAACATGCTCTCGGTGAGATCGCCAACCACCGATATGACAGCGATGCTTGCGCCAACCGGCAGGATGAATGCCACCGGCAGGCCAGCCATGGGGCCGCCGGCGGCCGCGACCAGCGCCGCCAGCAGCACGCCACCGACGAAACCCTCCCAGGTCTTGCCCGGGCTGACCTGGGGTGCGAGCTTGATCCGGCCAAATCGACGCCCGGCAAAATAGGCGCCGATGTCGGCGGCGAACACGACGGCGAGGACCAGCAGCAGCAAGACCGGGCCCCGGCCCGGGCTGGCCAGAAGCGCCACGACCGCGGCCCAGCACGGCGCCAGCACGAGCCAACCAGCGAGGACGGCCACCGTGCGCGGGACCGGAGTCGGATAACGCAATACCCACAGGAACGCACAGGCCCACCACCCCATCGCGATCCACAGGACGAGGTGCAGATCGATGACAGACGGCACCAGCCAGGCCTCGACCGCCAGCAGCACGGCCGTCGCCACCGCATACACGAGTCGGACCGATGGCTGGGACAACCGGAGGAAAACCGCCCACTCCCAGGCCGCAGCGATGAAAATCGCGGCACTCAGGCCGTACAGAAGCCAGTAAGGCGCAAGGAACAGCAACAGCACCAGTGCCACGAGCAGTGGCACGGCCGTGACGACCCGTTGCCTCAACTGGCTCATTGCAGGCTATACCCCGCTGGCTGGCGGGAAGCGGTCAGTCGCCAACCGCTTCCAGTTGATCACTTGTCCGGCCAAAGCGCCGCTGGCGCTGGCCATAGGCATTCAAGGCAAGGGAAATCTGGCCGGCATCGAAATCCGGCCACAACACATCGGTAAAGCAGAATTCAGTGTAGGCAAGGTCCCACAGCAGGAAGTTGCTCACGCGTTGCTCCCCGCCGGTGCGGATCAGCAGGTCGGGTGACGGCAGGCCGGCCAGGGACCGATGGCGGTCGATCAGGGTCTCGTCGATATCCGCGGGATCGAGGTCTCCCTGGCGCACCTTCTGGGAAATCCGGCGAACGGCCTGCACCATGTCCCACTGTCCGCCATAGGCCACGGCGAGCACGAGGGTCATGCGCGAGTTGTTGGCCGTGCGGGCCTCGGCATCGGCCATGCGCTTGCGGAGGATCGCCGACAGGCTGTCGCGGGCGCCGATGAAGCGCAGCTGGATGCCGTTGTCGTGGAGCGTGTCGACCTCCCGTTGCAGGACCTCGACGAACAACCGCATCAGGGCATCGACTTCACTTGCCGGCCGTTTCCAGTTCTCGCTGCTGAATGCAAAAAGCGTCAGGACCTTGACGCCGGCCCCGGCACAGGCTTCGACCACCTCGCGCGCCGCCTTCACGCCGGCGCGATGGCCCGCGTGGCGCAGCTTGCCGTGACGCTCGGCCCAACGGCCGTTGCCGTCCATGATGATGGCAACATGGGTGGGCTTGACCAGTGGCGTCAGCTGGTTGCTGCCGTCCGCGCCGTCACTGGCCGCCCGCGGGTTGGCGCTGGTGCTGCGCATGCCGTTGCCGCCCGGCAGGTCCCCGTCCCTGGTGTTGCGTCGAAAAATGCTCAGAGCTCCATGACTTCGGCTTGTTTCTCGGCGGAGACCCGGTCGATCTCCGCCACGAACTTGTCCGTCAGTTCCTGAATCTGGCCCGTTGCCTGCCGTTCCGCGTCCTCGGTGATCAGCTTCTCCTTGAGCGCTTCCTTCAGGTCCGACATCGCATCCCGTCGCACGTTGCGCACGGCCACGCGGCCAAGCTCGGCCTCGTGTTTCACGAGCTTCGCCAGGTCACGCCGGCGCTCTTCGGTCAGCACAGGCAGCGGCACGCGGATCACCGTGCCGGCCGTCACCGGCGTGAAGCCGAGGTTGGCGCCCATAATGACCTTCTCGATGGCGCCGACCATGCCTTTCTCCCACGGGGTGACCGTGAGTGTGCGGGCATCCTCGATGGCGATGTTCGCCGTCTGGGACAGCGGCACCATGGTGCCGTAGTACTCGACCATCAGGTGCTCCAGCAGGCTCGGGTGGGCCCTGCCGGTTCGCAGTTTACGTAATGCCTGCCCGAGCGCTGTGACGCATTTGGCCATGCGCTGGTCCGCATCCCGGCGAATTTCATCAATCACTACACAATCCCCATGCCTTTGGTCCCGGGCCGCAGCCCGCTATCCGGTAACCAGCGTCCCGACATTCTCGCCCCGGACCAGGCGCTGCAGGTCCCCCGGAACCTGCAGGTTGAAAACCCGGATGGGCACGTTGTTCTCGCGGCACATCACCACCGCCGTCGTGTCCATGACGTTGAGCTTGTCGTTGATCACCCGGTCGAAGGTCAGGTGATCGTAGCGCTTCGCCTCGGGGTGGCTGACCGGGTCAGCGGTGTAGACGCCGTCTACCTTGGTGCCCTTCACGAGCAGGTCGGCACCAATCTCGATGGCGCGCAGGGCTGCCGCCGTATCCGTCGTGAAGAACGGGTTGCCCGTCCCCGCCGCAAAGATGGTGATGCGCCCCTTCTCGAGGTGCCGGATCGCGCGGCGCCGGATGTAGTCTTCGCTGACTTCGTGGATCTGCAGTGCCGACATGACCCTGGCATGGGCACCGACGCGCTCCAGCGCGTCCTGCAGGGCCAGCGCGTTGATCACGGTTGCCAGCATGCCCATGTGGTCTCCCGTGACGCGATCCATGCCGGCCCGGGCAAGGCCGGCGCCGCGGAAGATGTTGCCACCGCCGATGACGATGCCAAGCTGCACGCCCAGGGCGACGACTTCCTTTGCTTCCCTGGCGAACCGCGCCAGCACGTCGGGATCGATGCCGTAATCGCCATCGCCCATGAGGGCCTCACCGCTGAGTTTCAGCAGGATGCGCCGACAGGCCAGGGGTGCATCATTCATCAGAAGTATCAACCGGACGCGGCCGGGCTGCCGCACTATCAATGACGGCGGGATTCTACCGGATATTGTTGTCGTGCGGTTCCATGCCGCCGAGGGCCGCCCGGACCCCGGCCGGTAATGGCAGTCGGTGACGTTGGCCGGCGATGCCGGCCAACGCTGCGGATTCAGGCCTGGGAATTCATCGCCGCCACGGCGTCGGCGATGTTCTCCGATTTCTTCTCGATCCCTTCGCCGACTTCGAGCCGGGCGTAGCGGTGGATACGGGCACCGCGGCGCTTTAGCAGCTCCGCGATGGAGATGTCCGGATCCTTGACGAACGCCTGGTTTACCAGCGCGACCTCGCCGAGATACTTCCTGATTCCGCCCTCCACCATCCGCGGGATGATGTCGGCGCGCTTGCCTTCGGCTTCCGCCTTCTCGGTAAGGATGCGACGCTCGCTCGCCAGCGTCGCCTCGGGGACATCTTCCGGATGGAGATAGCCAGGATTGCTGGCCGCGATGTGCATGGCCAGGTCCTTGCCCAGATCCTCGTCGCCGCCGTCCAGGTCGACGAGCACGCCGATGCGGGTCCCATGGAAATAACTGGCAAGGCGCCCGGATGGCCGCAGGTACTCGAAACGCCGCACGCCGATGTTCTCTCCGATCCTCGCCACGAGCTCGCGACGCGTCTCCTCCAGCGTGTGGCCGTCCGGCAGCCGCAGGTCCATCAGCGCCTCGACCGTCGCAGGTTGGCGTCCGGCGGCCGCTTCCGCCGCCACGCGGGCAAATTCCTGGAACGATGCGTCCTTCGCGACGAAGTCCGTCTCGCAATTGACTTCGACGATCACGGTGACGGCCCCGTCCGGGCTGCGTGCGGTGAGTACCTGGCCCTCGGCCGCCGTCCGTCCGGCCTTCTTCTCCGCCTTCGCCTGGCCACGGGTCCGCAGCAGCTCGATCGCGGCTTCCAGGTTGCCATCGGTGTCGACGAGTGCGCGCTTGCACTCCATCATGCCGGCACCGGTCCGGTCACGCAGCTCTTTCACCACGCTTGCTGATACGGTCATCTCGGGTCTCCTCGTTCGCGCGCCAGTGGCTCAGGCGCCTTCAGCGTCATCGGCCGCCGACTGGTCCGCTGCCGTGTCGGCAGCACCGGCCGCGGATGCCTTCGCCGGCGAAGCTGCCTTGCGCGGGGGCCGCCGGGTCGCTGCGGGGCGCCGGCGCTCGCTGCTCTTCGGCTTGCCTTCGGCATCGAGCTCGACGAAGTCATCTTCGCCGATCGGCAGGGCCGGGATCGCATCCTTGCCTTCCAGCACCGCATCGGCCATGGCCACGGAATACAGTTCGGCAGCCCGCATCGCGTCGTCGTTGCCGGGAATCATGTACTGGACACCATCCGGGCTGGAATTAGTGTCCACGATGCCCACTACGGGGATCCCCAGCTTGTTGGCTTCCTGGATTGCGATCTGCTCGTGGCCGACATCGATCACGAACAGGGCGTCCGGCAGCGAGGCCATGGACTTGACACCACCGAGGCTGCGCTCGAGCTTCTCCCGCTCCCGGCGGCGCTCGAGGACTTCCTTCTTGGTCAACTTGGCAAAGTGGCCATCGGCTTCCATCGCGTCGAGATCCTCGAGGCGCTTGATGGATTGCTTGATCGTCTTGAAATTGGTCAACGTGCCGCCAAGCCAGCGATGACTGACGTGCGGCATGCCGCAACGCTCGGCCTGCACTTTCACCGAGTCGCGGGCCGAGCGCTTGGTGCCGACGAACAGGATCCGCCCGCCGTTGGCCGTCAGCGACCGGACGAAGGCCGTGGCCTTGTTGAACAGCGGAACCGTGTGTTCCAGGTTGATGATGTGGATGTTGTTCCGGGCACCGAAGATGTACGGACCCATCTTCGGGTTCCAGTAACGGGTCTGGTGGCCAAAATGCACGCCAGCTTCCAGCATCTGGCGCATGCTGATGTCAGTCATGGGATCTCCTTGATGAAGCCGGTCGCGGCAATCACGGCCGCTCGTGCTTCAATATTTCGGGGTTGGGGCCTCCGCGGTTCCCATCCGGCAACCAGCCGCCGAAACGACTGCTGGCACCCAGCCGGACGTGACGAACCACGTGTGGATTTCGTTGCCTCTAGGGCGGGCGCTTTATACCATACGCGATTCTTCGCCACAACGCGGATCCGGGCTGCAGCACGCCTGCCGGGCTGCGGGACCCACGGATGAGCATCACGATCAAGACCCCTGCCGAACAGGACGCCATGCGGGAGGCCGGCCGGCTGACCGCCGACGTGCTGGACATGATCGGCCCCCACATCCAGCCCGGGATCACGACCAACGAGCTGGACCGGATCTGCCACGACTACATCGTGGACGTGCAGAAAGCCATCCCCGCCCCGCTGAACTACCGGGGCTTTCCCAAGTCCATCTGCACCTCCGTGAACCACGTGGTGTGCCACGGCATCCCCGCGGAGAAGCACCTGAAGTCCGGCGACATGGTCAACGTGGACATCACGGTGATCAAGAACGGCTTCCATGGCGACAGCAGCCGGATGTTCCACGTCGGCAAGCCCACGGTCCTCGGCGAGCGCGTGGCCCGCGTCAGCCGCGAGGCGCTCTGGCTCGGCATCGCCCAGGCGCGCCCGGGCAAGCGGCTGGGCGACATCGGCCACGCCATCCAGTCGTTTGTCGAGGCCGAGGGGTTCAGTGTAGTCCGGGAGTACTGCGGCCACGGCATCGGCCGGGAGTTCCACGAGGATCCGCAGGTGCTGCATTACGGTGATCCCGGCACCGGGATGGAGCTCCGCGAGGGCCTGACGTTCACCATCGAGCCCATGGTCAATGCCGGCAAGCGCCACGTCCGGCTGCTGCCGGATGGCTGGACGGTCGTGACCCGCGACCACTCCCTGTCGGCCCAGTGGGAGCACACGCTGCTGATCACGCGCGATGGCTGCGAAATACTGACGCTGGGGGCCGGGGAACGAGCGTGAGCGCGGTTGCCAGCCCGGCCATGAGTTTGTCGGACGACGCGCGCCAGCTGGCGGCAACGGTGCTGCAACCGGACGGCCAGGCCGTTGACTGGGCCGCCGTCCGGCGCTTGGTCCAGGCGCCCGGCGACGCCTTGAAGGTCCTCAAGCAGGCGCTCACCGCCGGCGACGCCGCCCTGAAACAGCGTTTCCTCGCCGATGAGACCGCAACGCGCCTCGTCGCCGACCGGGCGCAGCTCGTGGACCTCGTGGTCTGCGAAGGCTGGCACCGGACCGTGGCCGCCAGCCATGCCAATTGCGCACTGGTGGCCGTCGGCGGCTACGGCCGCGCGGAGCTCCACCCCTGCTCCGACGTGGACCTGCTGGTGCTCACGCCGGAGAACGAGCCACCGCCGACGCCGGACAGCCTGTCGGCGTTCCTGACCCTGATGTGGGATGCGGGACTCGAGATCCGGCACAGCGTGCGTACCCCGGCCCAGTGCGGCCAGGATGCGACCGGGGACCTGACCCTGCTGACCACGTTGATGGAGTCGCGGCTGCTGTCCGGGCCCGAAGAGCTGCTGTGGGAGATGCAATCGGCCATCGCGCCGGGGAAGCTGTGGTCGTCACGGCAGTTCTTCGAAGGCAAGCTCCGCGAACAGGCGAACCGGCATCATCGCTACGACGATACGGCGTACAACCTGGAACCGGACGTCAAGGGCAGCCCGGGTGGCTTGCGCGACATCCAGACCATCCGCTGGGTTGCGCTCCGCGAATACGGACGCGGCGACCTGGAGTACCTCGTCAGCCGCAGTTTCCTCTCCCCGCCCGAGTTGCGGCTGCTGCTCCAGGGCCGCGAGTTCCTGTGGCGCATCCGCTTCGCGCTGCACCTCTTGACCGAGCGCCACGAAGACCGGCTGCTCTTCGACTACCAGATGCGCATCGCACAGATGTTCGGCTACCAGGATGCCTCCTACATGCTGGCGGTCGAGCAGTTCATGCAGCGCTACTACCGCACGGTAATGGACTTGAGCCGGTTGAACGAGATGGTCCTGCAGCAGTTCCAGGAAGCCATCCTCAACGATCCGGATGCCGAACCGCGGCGGCTCGACGAGCATTTCAACGTGCACAACGGCTTCCTGCAGGTGGCGGACAACGGGGTGTTCGACCGCTCACCCTCGGCGCTCCTCGAACTGTTCCTGCACCTCCAGCAGCGCCCCGAACTGAAGGGCGTGGGCGCGGTCACGATCTCGCTGATCCGGCGCAGCCTGAACCTGATCGACGACGAGTTCCGCCAGGATCCACGGAACCACCGGCTCTTCCTGCAGATCCTCCGAGCAAAGGACCGGGTCACCCACGAACTGCGGCGCATGAACCGCTACGGCGTCCTGGGACGGTACATCCCGGCGTTCGGCCGCATCGTCGGTCGCATGCAGTACGACCTGTTCCATGCCTACACGGTGGACGAACACATCCTGTTCGTCGTGGCCAACCTGCGCCGCTTCGCGCTCAGCCGCTACAACCACGAGTTCCCGCGCTGTTCGGAAATCATGCAGGCACTGCCGTCGCACGAGCTGATCTACCTGGCCGGCCTGTTCCACGACATCGCCAAGGGCCGGGGCGGCGATCATTCCGAACTGGGGGCACTGGATGCCGAGTCGTTCGTGCTCGAGCATGGTCTCAGCCGCTACGATGCGCGCCTGGTGGCCTGGCTCGTGCGCAACCACCTGCTGCTGTCGCTCACGGCGCAGAAGCGGGACATCAGCGACCCGGCGGTCATCGCGGAGTTTGCCGGCCGCATCGGCGACGAGGTCCACCTCGATTACCTGTACCTGCTGACCGTGGCCGACGTCCGCGCCACCAACCCCAAATTGTGGAATTCCTGGAAGGCCCAGCTCTTCGAGGAACTCTATGGCCTGGCCAAGCGCGCCCTGCGCCGGGGCCTCGAGCAACCCATCGACCGGGATGCCCTGATCGAAGAACGCAAGGCTGCGGCCCGGGCGCTGCCGGCACTTGCCGCGGTGCCCGGCGCACGCATCGACATGCTCTGGGCCGACTTTGGCGACGACTACTTCCTGCGTTTCCGGCCCGAGGAAATCGCCTGGCATACCCAATTGCTGGTCGCCCGCACCGACGAGGGCCGGCGCGTGCTGGCCGGCGTGCAGGCCGAGAGCACCGGGGCCGGGACCGCAGTCATGGTCTATGCCCCGCTGGACCGCTACACCTTTTCCACGGTGACCGCGGTGCTCGACGAACTCGGCCTCGACATTGCCGACGCGCGCATCGTCCGGCTGGGCAACGGCTTCAGCCTGTCCACCTATGTGGTCCTCGAGAATGACGGCGAACAGATCATCGACGGCGAACGGCGCGACGAGATCCGCTTCCGCCTCGAGCAGGCAATCACCGTCGACGAGGAACGGCCGCTCCGGGTCAATCGCCGGCCCCCGCGCCAGGTACGGATGTTCTCCACGCCCGTGCACGTCGGTTTTGCCGCCGACGAGGTCAACCACCGGACGGTCATGGAGATCGTGGCCGGTGATCGCCCGGGCCTGCTCTGCCAGGTGGGCCAGGTCCTGCGCCGCAACCGGGTGGCGATCCAGGCGGCCAAGATCCTGACCGTTGGTGAGCGTGCCGAGGATGTGTTCTACGTCACCGACCTGCCCGGTGCGCCGCTGACGCCGGAACTTTGCGAGCAACTGAAGCACTCGCTGACGCAGGCCCTTGAAAGCAACGACTGAAAGTACGCATGAACGAGATCACGATACAGGACCGCATCGAGGCGGCATTCGAGGCCCGTGCAGGGCTGGACCTGCCCAACGCCCCTGCCGAGCTCAAGGCGGCCGTGGCCACGGCCATCAACCTGCTGGATTCGGGCCAGGCCCGCGTCGCCAGCAAGACCGAAGGTGCCAAGGCTGATGGTGCCAAGGCCAATGGCGAATGGGTCGTCAACCAGTGGCTGAAGAAGGCCGTGCTGCTTCACTTCGGCATCGAGCGCACGGCGCGGATGCCGGGTGGCGCCACGGACTTCTACGACAAGGTGCCACTCAAGTACCACGACTGGACGCAGGAGCAGTTTGCTGCCGCCGGCACGCGTGTCGTCCCCGGCGCCATCGTCCGCCGCGGCGCCCATGTGGCCGCCAACGTGGTCCTGATGCCGTCCTTCATCAACATCGGCGCATACGTCGACAGCGGAACCATGGTCGACACCTGGGCCACGGTCGGCAGCTGCGCGCAGATCGGCCGCAACGTCCACCTGTCCGGCGGCGTCGGCATCGGCGGCGTGCTGGAACCGATCCAGGCAGGCCCGACGATCATCGAGGACAACTGCTTCATCGGCGCGCGCTCGGAGATCGTCGAAGGCGTGGTCGTCGAGGAAGGTGCCGTGATCTCGATGGGGGTCTTCATCGGCCAGAGCACGCGGATCTACGACCGGGCCCGGGATGAGGTGAGTTATGGCCGCGTGCCGGCCGGCGCCGTCGTGGTGCCAGGCAGCCTGCCCTCCGGCGAGGGCCGCTGCAGCCTGGCCTGCGCCGTGATCGTCAAGCGAGTGGATGCGAAGACCCGTGCCAGGGTCTCGCTCAACGAGCTATTGCGCAGTGACTGACCCGGAACGGACCCAGGCCATGGACAGGACCCTCGAGCTGGCGCAGGCGCTGATCCGCCGGCAGTCGGTGACGCCGGATGACGCCGGTTGCCAGCCACTGCTTGCCGAAAGGCTCTCGGCCGCGGGCTTCGCGGTGGAGTCGCTGCGCTTCGACGACGTGACCAACCTCTGGGCACGCCGGGGCAAAGCTGGCCCGACGCTGTGCTTTGCCGGGCACACGGATGTCGTGCCCGCCGGACCGCGCGACGCCTGGCAGTCGGATCCGTTCGTTCCCGAAATCCGCGACGGGATCCTGTACGGCCGGGGCTCCGCGGACATGAAGTCGGGCCTCGCCGCGATGCTCGAGGCAGCCCTGGGCTTCGTCGCCGACCGGCCCGATCACCGCGGGTCAATCGCGTTCCTGATCACCAGCGACGAGGAAGGCCGGGCCCGCGACGGCACGAAGCGCGTGATGGAACACCTCGAGGAACGCGGCACGCACCTGGACTGGTGCGTGATCGGCGAGCCGTCGTGCGAATCGCGGCTGGGCGACACGGTGCGCGTCGGCCGGCGCGGCTCCTTGAGTGGCCTGCTGACCGTGCACGGCGTGGCGGGCCACGTGGCCTATCCGCACCTGGCCCGGAATCCGATCCGCGACTTCGCCCCCGTGCTGCAGGCCCTGCATGCGACGCCGCTCGATGACGGCAACGAGTTCTTTCCCCCGTCGAGTTTCCAGATGGTCAGGCTCGAAAGCATCGGCGATGCCGTCAACGTCACGCCGGGAACCCTGACGGCGCGCTTCAACATCCGTTATTCGACGGAATGGACCCATACAAGGCTGAAGCAGCACATCGAGGCGATATTCGCGGCTCATGACATCGACTACACGCTGGACTGGCACCTGTCCGGGGAGCCGTTCCTGACCCCGCGCGGCGTACTCGTCGACACGGTCGCCGCGGCTGTCGAGCGCCACACGGGCGTGCAACCGGCATTGTCGACCGGCGGCGGCACGTCGGATGGCCGTTTCATCGCGCCGTATGGCACCCACGTGGTCGAGTTCGGCGCGGTGAACGCGACGATCCACAAACCCGACGAACAGATCCCGGTGGCCGACATCGCCACGATGCAGTCCGTCTACCGGGAAATCCTCGACCGGCTCCTCGGCTAGAAACGCCCCGCCCGCCTGGCTGTCCGACCGGCAGCGCGCCAATTGGCAACGACGCCGAAGAGGCCGAGCAGCACCACGCAGATGAGCACCCATGCAGGCATGCTCAGGCCCAGGAAATGCCATTCGACATTGGCGCATTCGCCCGAACCGGACAGGACCATGGCGAGGGTGTCGCGCAGCGGGAAAGCCTCGAGCATGAAGTCGAGACCCGGGCCGCAGGCCGGTACCCGATCCGGCGGCAACGTGGTCAGCCAGACATGGCGGCCGGCAACACCGGCACCCGCGAGGGCCGTCACGCCGAGCAGTACGCCATAAATCCGTCGTCCAGCCTTCCCGGCCGGATGCAGCGCCGCGACGAGGAACACGACCCCGAGCGCGATCACGGCCACGCGCTGGAAAATGCACAGCGGGCATGGCTCGTAGCCCAGCACGTGCTGGGCGAACAATGCATAGGCCATCATGGCGGCGCAGGCCACGGCGCCGGCGAGATTGGCAGTGCGGATATTCATCATCAGCTTCCTGTGGTGGCGGTCTTCGGCAACGATGCAACCTGGAGCCGCAGGTAATTCGGCGCGGCCTGCGCCGGCGCCACCACCTCGCCCCGGGCAAATTTCCCCTGCCCCAGTTCCGCCACATCGCGGGCATCCGGCACGGCATCGGGCAGGACCTGCGGGATTCGACCAGCAAGGCGCTGCGCAAGTTCGGGATGTGCGGCCCAGCCGGATCCCGCGGCAAGCCAGCGGCCATCATCCGGCAGCCGCACATCCTCCGGCGCCAGCAACGCATCAGGCGCCAGCGCCCGCACGACACCATCGTGCCCGCGATGATAGAGGCCGACATACACCTCGCCAAGGCGCGCATCCAGGCTGCAGGCCACCCGGTCGGCGCCGGTCCCGCGCATCACGCCGGCCGCCAGCGCCGCCAGCGAGGACACCGGGCAGAGCGGCAGGCTGGCCGCATAACCCAGGCCCTGGGCCATGGCCACCGCGATCCGCGTGCCGGTGAAGCTGCCGGGTCCCGCGCCGAAAGCGATGCAGTCGAGGTCCGCCATGCCGCATCCGGCCTTGGCCAGAAGTTCATGCAGCCATTCGAAGACGACGCGCGAGGGGGCCTTCAGCCCGGGCTCCGCCTTGAGGACCATCCGGCCCCGATGCAACAGGGCGAGACTCGGCACGGCGGTGCTGGTTTCGACGGCGAGGCAGCTGAATTCCATGGCGGGTTCGGCGATTTCCGGCATTGGACGATTCCCGGCATTGGCTGCGCGTCCCGCGCTGCAAGCCGGAATCCGCGGGTGGATCTGTATAATAGAGGCTCCTCGCGCGACCGGCGACCCATTGCGCGCGAATATGTCAACAATCAGGTGCGATGGTCGCCGCGCGAAACCGCCCCGCGAGGCGGCGTCCGTGAAGGACGCAGCTTGGCTGGCCACAGATCAGGCAAGGACAGTTGATGACCACGAGCAATACAGCGCTCAGCCGCTGGGTTGAAGACGTAGCAACCCTCACCAAACCGGACACCATCCACTGGTGCGACGGATCCGAAACCGAATACCAGCAACTCATCCGGCAGATGCTCGCCTCCGGGACCCTGCTGCCGCTGAACCCGAAGACCTACCCGAACTGCTACCTGCACCGCTCCGATCCCTCCGACGTCGCCCGGGTCGAACACCTGACCTTCATCTGCACCCCGGAGCAGGAGACCGTCGGTCCGAACAACCACTGGAAGGCCCCGGCCGAGGCCCACAGGCAAATGGACGACCTGTTTGCCGGCGCCATGCGGGGCCGCACGATGTATGTCATTCCGTACTGCATGGGCCCCATCGCTTCACCCCATGCACGTTGCGGCGTCGAGATCACCGACAGCCCCTACGTCGTGGCCAACATGTACCTGATGACGCGCATGGGCACATCCGCGCTCCGCCGCATCGAGAAGGAAAACAAGTTCGTCCGCGGCCTGCACTCCAAGGGCGAGCTCGACCCCAACCGCCGTTTCATCATGCACTTCCCGGAGGAACTGCTGATCAAGAGCTTCGGCTCCGGCTACGGCGGCAATGCCCTGCTTGGCAAGAAGTGCCATGCGCTCCGCATCGCGAGCTGGCAGGCCCGCCAGGAAGGCTGGCTCGCCGAACACATGCTCATCGTCGAGATCGAGAGCCCGACCGGCGAGAAGCACAACGTGGCCGCGGCCTTCCCCTCGGCCTGCGGCAAGACCAACCTCGCGATGCTGATTCCGCCGGCATCGATGCCCGGCTGGAAGGTCCGGACCATCGGCGACGACATCGCCTGGCTGTACCTCGACGACGAGGGCCGGATGCGGGCCATCAACCCGGAAGCCGGCTATTTCGGCGTGGTGCCGGGCACCAGTCCGAAGACCAACCAGAACGCCTACGACACGATCCAGCGCGACACGATCTTCACCAACGTCGCCGTCACCGCGGACAACGAGCCCTGGTGGGAAGGCAAGGGCACCGGTACGCCGGTCACCGACTGGCAGGGCCGCCCCTACGACCCGAAGAACGGGCCGGCAGCCCATCCCAATTCCCGGTTCACGGTATCCGCCCCGCACAACCCCGCCTACTCGCCGCTGGCCGACGATCCGGCCGGCGTGCCCATCAGCGCGATCATCTTCGGCGGCCGCCGTCGTGAGCTCGCGCCGCTGGTCTACCAGGCCCGGAGCTGGGAGCACGGCGTGCTGATCGGTGCCGGCGTGGCATCGGAAACCACGGCAGCCGCCACCGGCGCAGTCGGCGTCGTCCGCCGCGACCCGATGGCGATGAAGCCCTTCTGCGGCTACAACTTCGGCGACTACTGGCGGCACTGGCTCAGCTTCGCCGGGCGGTCGAAAAAGCTGCCGGCGATTTTCCACGTGAACTGGTTCCGGCAGGACAAGGACGGCAAGTTCCTCTGGCCCGGCTTCGGTGACAACCTGCGCGTCCTGCAGTGGATCATCGATCGCGCCGCCGGTCGCGCCGGCGCCAGGGAAACCGCGATCGGCTTCCTGCCGAACAAGGCGGACCTGAACCTCGAGGGCATCGAGCTGGCCCACGGCGCCATGCATGCGCTGCTGGCGATCGACGCCGCCGGCTGGCAGGCGGAAATGGCCGAAGTCCGGAAGTACCTCGAGGGCTACGGGAGTCACCTGCCGCCGCGGCTGATCGCGGAACTCGAGCGCGTGGTCGGCGAACTGAAGGCCGCCTGACGCCGGGCTTCAGTCTTCGACGCGGTACTCGATGGCGAGCGGCGTGCCACGCGCCGCGACCCGTCCCATGCTGATGATGCCGCTGCCGGTCAGCACGGTGCTGTCCCGCCGGACGTAGAGTTCCTCGCCCGCATCCTGCTGGATGAAGGTGCCGTTGGTGCTCTCGTCCACCAGCACGAAGCGGTTGCGCGCGAGATCGATGCGGGCGTGGACGCGGGAGATCAAGTTGCCCTTGATGACCACGTCGTTGTCGTCGGCGCGCCCCATCGTCACGGCTGCCTTGCCCTTGTCGCCGACGATCACTTCCTCGTCCCGGAACCGCAGCCGCAGGCGGCCGGCAGACATCGCCGGCCGCGCTGCCGGGTCGATCGACGGCAGCATGTTCGTCGCTTCCTCGGGCTGCCAGAGCACCTCGAACACGGCCACCTCGTCCGACTGTCCCTTGGGCGTGACGACATCGATCTGCCGCACGAGGGCCTTCCATTGCGGGCTCAGTTGTTCGACGAGCGAGCTCGTGGTGAGGATCTGCCCGGCCTTGGCCTGCGACGTCATCCGGTTGGCGGTGCTGACCGCCGCCCCGGCGATATCGCGCTCCTCGGCCACCACCGTGCCGAAATGGCAACCGATCCTGATCGACACATGGGAATCGTCGGTCTCGATGCGGATGGTGTTGGTGATGCGCTGCTGCATCTGGTTCGCGGCGTTGAGCGCGTCATCGGCCGACGGGAACGTTGCCATGACCTCGTCGCCCATGGTCTTGATGACACTGCCGCCGTAATGCTCGGTGGCCTGCCTCATCACGGCCAGGCACTGCTGGACCGTTTCCCGGGCCCGGTCATCGCCCAGGGCCTCGTACAACTGCGTGCTGCCGACGACATCGGCGAACAGGATCGCGAGTTTCTTCTCGGAAGGTCCAGCCACGGGTCACCGGTCAGCAATATGTCAAATGTCAGGCCTAGTATGCCATGCGTTCAGCGTTCTGCGATCAGGTAGGCAATCCAGGCAGAGTCCGCTTCGCCACGCGTCTCGGTGGTGAACACTCCGTTGCCGGTGCCATCCTCGGCCGTGCCCTCCCACCATGCGGTGACCCGCCCGAAGCCGGCTTCCTCCAGCAACTCCCGGAGCTCCGGCAACGACCACAGCCGCCAGTCATAGGTGAACGCCTTGTCGATGCGCGAGCCATCCGGAAACCGGAAATGGATGTGGCAAAGCAGATCGCCGGTGATCGGGTAATACTTTTCCTGCTGCCAGATGTAGGTGAAGCCCTTGCACTTCGTGGTTTCACGCAGCTCCTTGTAGGCCTCGTAGCCGCCATAGGCATCCAGCACGAACAACCCGTCCGGCGCCAGGGCCGCGCGGGCGCGCCGGAAATACTGGAGCATGGCCGCGCGGGTCTTGAAGATCCAGTAGCTGAAGTTGAAGGCGCCGACGATGTCGACCTTGTCGGTACGCACCCGGGTCACGTCCCCCAGGACGAGTTGCACGCGCTCCTGCTGCCCGGGTTTTAGCCGGGCCAGGTGCCGCCGACGCCCTGATTCCAGGACCGAGGGCTCCAGGTCCACGCCGATGGCCCGCCGGCGGGGGCCGCTCTTGACCCATTCGCAGGAGATGCTGGCCGTTCCGCAAAAGTCCTCGCGCAGGCTCTGCGGAGCACGGCCACGGATGCTGCGATAGGCATGCAGCAGGAATTCGCACTCCACGTCCGGTGCCTGTACCGCCGCTTCGTAGGTTGCATGCAGGTCTGCACGCTGCGCCAGCGTCAGCTTGCGCGCCGTTCCGCCATCAGCCATTCGTCATCGCTCCTTCCCGGCAATTCGTTGTTCGAGACTTCAGCCACTGCCTGCCGGATGATGTCCGCCCCGGCATCGGGCCGGGCAGCACCCAGCGTCAGGTATCGACGCCAGGCCCTGGCGCCCGGCTGCCCATGATACAGGCCAAGCAGGTGGCGGCTGATGTGGTGCACGCGGGTGCCGTTGCGCACCTCGCGTTCGGCATAGTCGGCCATGGCAAGTGCCACGCCGTCACGTGTCGGCGCCGGTACGGAATCGCCGGATGACAACAACACCGCATCGAGGTCGGTGAGCCACCAGGGATCCGCATAGGCCTTGCGTCCGATCATGACGCCATCGAGCCCGGCAGCCAGGTGGTCCTGCACTCCGGCCAGCGTATCGATGCCGCCGTTGATGATGAGCCGCAAGTCCGGGAACTCCCGGCGCAGCCGGTAAACCACGTCGTAACGCAATGGCGGGATCGTCCGGTTCTCCTTCGGCGACAGCCCGGACAGCCAGGCCTTGCGCGCGTGGATGATGAAGGTGCCGCAACCAGCCTCGGCGACCGTGCCGATGAAATCACGGACAAAGCCGTGGTCATCGTGGTCGTCCACGCCGATGCGGGTCTTGACGGTAACCGGCAGCGCGGTGGCCGACCGCATGGCCTCGACGCAACGCGCGACGAGCGCGGGGTCCTTCATCAGGCACGCCCCGAACGCGCCCTCGGACACCCGCTCACTGGGACAGCCGGCATTGAGGTTGATCTCGTCATAACCGTAGCCGGTGGCCAGGCGCGTGGCTGTGGCCAGCAGGTCGGGCTCGCTGCCCCCGAGCTGGATGGCGACGGGACGCTCGACCGGATCATGGCGCAGCCAGCGATCCGTGGTCCCGCGCACGATGGCGGCGGCCGTCAGCATCTCGGTGTAGAGCCCGATCCGGGGTGACAACAGGCGCAGGAAGTACCGGCAATGGCGGTCGGTACAATCCATCATGGGCGCTATTGTTACCTTTGTTTTCATATGGATACGAGTACTTTGCGAGTCTGTTCAGAATAGCGTGGCCTGCCATTGGCCGCAGCCACCGGGGGGACTTGAGACCTGCCCGGTGGAGTTCAATCGGTCATTTGTCCTAGAGTGCCACGCTCCCCCGGACGAGGACATTCTGGAAGATGAAGAAGAAAGTCGCCAGCCACGGCACAGTGCTCATCACCGGCGGAGCCGGCTACATCGGCAGCCACGTGGTCCGCCAGCTCGGCGAAGCAGGCGAGGACGT
>CAZMVP010000003.1:25166-34449 GCA_964569355.1 uncultured Chromatiaceae bacterium
CCGGCTACATCGGCAGCCACGTGGTCCGCCAGCTCGGCGAAGCAGGCGAGGACGTCGTCGTCCTCGACAACCTGAGCACGGGCTTCCGCTCGGCCGTCACCCACGGGACCCTGGTCGTCGGCGACACGGCAGACCGCAACCTCGTGAAGGGCATCATCGCGCAGCATGGTGTCACCACGATCCTGCATTTCGCCGCGCTGACCATCGTCCCGGAGTCGGTCAGCGACCCACTCCGCTATTACGCCAACAACACCTGTGGCACGCGCAACCTGATCGCCTGCGCAGTGGAAGCCGGCGTGGGCCAGTTCATCTTCTCCTCGACGGCTGCCGTGTACGGCATTCCCGCGGATGGGATCGCCAGCGAAGACAGCCCGACTGCGCCGATCAATCCGTACGGCACCTCGAAGCTCATGAGCGAATGGATGCTGCGCGATGCGAGTCTCGCCCATGGCCTGAATCACGTTGTCCTGCGCTACTTCAACGTGGCCGGCGCCGACCCGGGTGGCCGGATCGGCCAGTCGACGCGGCGCGCCACGCTGCTGACCAAGGTGGCCTGCGAGGCTGCGGTGGGCAAACGGCCCCACGTCTCGATCTTCGGCACGGACTACCCCACGGCCGATGGCACCGGCATCCGCGACTACATCCACGTGGAAGACCTGGCCACCGCCCATCGCGACGCACTGGCCTACCTGCGCGACGGCGGCGCGCCGACCACGCTCAATTGCGGCTACGGCCACGGCTACAGCGTGCGTGAAGTCCTCGATGCGGTCGACCGGGCCGCCGGCAAGCCGCTGACGCGGCTCGAGGAACCGCGCCGTGCGGGGGATCCGCCGACGCTCGTGGCGCGTGCCGACCGCATCCGCAAGATCCTCGGCTGGCAGCCACGGCACAACGACCTTGATTTCATCGTCAGGACGTCGCTTGCCTGGGAGCAACACCTCAAGGCCCATCCGGCGGGCTAAGCGCGGTGGACTGATGCCACCGGCAGGCAACGTCAGGTACTGCGTTCCTTGTCGTACTGGATGCCATACTTTTCCAGCAGGTCGTACAGGGTCGGCCGCGTGACGCCGAGCATCTGTGCGGTCTTCGAGATGTTGCCGTCCGTGTAGGCCAGGGCGTTGCGGATGGCCAGCGTTTCCGCCTCGCGACGCACTTCGCGGAGGTTGACGCTGGGCTGGTGTTCGCCGGCCACGGCCAGGCCAAGGTCGGCCGCCGTCAGGTAGCGGCCCTCCGCCATGATCACGGCACCCTTGATCTTGTTTTCCATCTCCCGCACGTTGCCCGGCCAGCGGTAATTCTCGATGGCATTCTGGGCATCCGGGCTGAAGCCGCGGAACTGGCGCCGGTGCTGGGCCGCAAAGCGGTCCAGCAGCGTCCGCGCCAGCAGGATCCGGCACCCGCCATCCCGCTCGCGCAACGGCGGGATCCGGATCGTGATCTCGCTGATGCGGTAATAGAGATCCTCGCGGAACCGGCCTTCCTTGATCGCCACGTCGAGGTTCTGGTTGGTCGCGCAGACCACGCGGACATCCACCGGGATCTCCTCGCGTCCGCCGACGCGCTCCACCACGCGTTCCTGCAGGAAGCGCAGCAGCTTTGCCTGCAATGCGAGCGGCATGTCGCCGATCTCGTCGAGGAAGAGCGTGCCACCATCGGCGTGCTCGACCTTGCCCGGGGTCTGCTTGACGGCGCCCGTGAAGGCACCGCGCTCGTAACCGAAGAGCTCGCTCTCCAGCAGGTTCTCGGGTATGGCCGCGCAGTTGATCGCGACAAAGCCCTTCTTGATGCGCGGGCTGAGTGAATGCAGCGCACGGGCGAGGACTTCCTTGCCGGTGCCGCTTTCCCCGAGGAGCAGGGTGGTGGCATCGGTAGGCGCCACCTTCTCGATCATCCGGCAGACCTGCAGCATCGCCTCGCTGGCCGCCACCACGCCATCCAGCGGCGAGGTCCCCCGATCCTGCAACAGCCGCTGGTTCTGCCGCTCGAGCTCGTGGATGTGGTACGCGCGCTCGACCAGCAACTGCAGCGTGTCGGTATCGACCGGCTTCTGGTAGAAATCGTAGGCGCCAAGACCGACGGCCCGGATGGCGTTTTCCTGGTCGCCATGTCCGGTGACGACGATCACCTTGGTGCCGGGCAACAGCGCCAGCGACTCCTCCAGCGCGGCAAACCCCTCGCTCACGCCCTCGGCATCCGGTGGCAGGCCGAGATCCTGCAGCACGACCGGCGGCTCGTGCCGCCTGAGTTGCGCCAGCGCACTCTCGCGGTCCTCGGCCACGAGGACTTCGTAATCGGTGAAGCACCACCGGAGCTGGCTCTGCAGCCCCGGGTCATCCTCGACAACGAGCAGCTTCCTGCGATTCTCGGTCAACGTCACGTGTCCTCTCCCTGCAGCCGGCATCATAGCCCACGGCCCACCGGCCTCACGGGACGCCGATCGCAGATCCCCTGCCACGATCCCGGTCACGATCCTGGCCACGATCCTGGTCACGGCCGCGTCCGCGCTCACGATCACCAACCCATTTTCCGGGGCTGTCAGCATCCGGCAGCCGGATCGTCACGGAGGTCCCCTCGCCCACCACCGACTCGACGCGCAGCGACCCGCCGGCATCGGCCACCAGCGTCCGCGCCTGGTACGCGCCGATGCCCATGCCCTTGCTGCCCTTGGTGGTGTCGAACGGCCGGAACAACCGGGTCCGGATGAATTCCGGATCCATGCCGCAACCGTCGTCCTCGATGGCCAGCACGGCGCAACCGTCGGCCGCCGACACCGAAACCGTCACCTTGCCGCTGCGGCTGGTGGCCTCCTGCGCATTGCGTATCAGGTGTGCCACCACGGCCGCGAAGCGCTCGCGGTCGATCCACACATTGAGCCCCGGGGCGCCGTTGCTGAACTCCGGAACTGGTTCCCTCGACCGGCAGCGGCCCACCGCGTCGGCCACGGCCTCGCCCAGCTCGACGCGCTGCCGGGGCCCGCTGGTCTCGCCACTCTGCAATTGCTGCAGCAACTTGCTCATGCGCGCCACGGAGTTGTCGATCGTGGCAATCGCGTCCTCGAAAAAGGCGGGATTGCCCTTGTGCTTCGCCGCGTTCTGCACCATCAGGGACTGCTGGGCGATCAGGTTCTTCAGGTCGTGCATGACGAAAGCCGTCAGCCGGTTGAAGGCCTCGAACTGCCGGCCCTCCGCCAGCTTCTGGTCCGCCTCGTACTGGGCCAGGAAGGCCGCAACCTGCCGGCCGGAAGTCCGCAGCAGGTCGATCTCCTCGAAGGTCAGGCGAAAGGTCGAACTCGACTGGAAGAGCACGATGAAGGCAATCAGCACATCGTTGCTGATCAATGGCACGATCAGCAGGCCTTCCGGAAATGATTCGAGCCAGGGTGGCCGCTTGAGTCCGCCATACAGCTCGGGCCGGCGGGCAAGTTCGGCAGTGTCGATCGTCCATTGCCGCTCCAGCATGAAACGGAGCGCGACATCGTCCGCCGGAATGACGACATCCGGCAATTCGCGTACGTTCCAGGCGGAGATCGCGCTGTACGGGCCACCGTCCGTCGAGCGCATCCACAAGACCCCGGCCGGGCTGCCGACGATCTGTGCCACGCCCTTGATGACCCGTTCCGGCAGCGGGGCCCCGGACTCCGGCGAGACCAGCGTGTCGATCAGCCGCAGCCACTCTTCCCGATAGTCATAGCGGAACGGCAGGAAGTGCTTGCTGACGAAGACGCGCAAGCGGGCATTGAGGCGTTCCGAAAACAAGAGCAGGCTGACCGGTATGCCCACTGCCAGCACCAGCAGCAGTGCGAACTGCTGCGCCGAACCCAGCTCCATCGACTGGAATACCGGCAGAAGGAGCAGTGCCAGCAGCAGGATCGACCCGGTGGCGAGGAACCTTGGTGCATAGCTCCGCGCCTCCGGCGACACGAAGGTCGCGAGCGACCACTGTGGTCGCAGGCGGATCGCGAACAGCAGCAGCAATCCCGACACGGTCAGCACGGCGGCAATGCCGCCGGCCAGTGCATGCGGCACGCCGCCACCCGCGGCCGCCACGATCGCCAGCGCCGCCTGCGCGCCGGTTGCCAGGCCGGCCGCCGCCACGAAGGCACGCAAGGCCGCGCGGCCCTCCACCGGGGCATCACGTCCCAGCTGCGCCGACAGCGCCAGGCACACCAGCGCGATGCTGGCCAGCGATACGCTGAACAGCGTGCCGCGCCAGGGGGTTCCCTCGCGCCAGGCGATCCAGCCGACGAAGCCGGTGGTTGCCAGCACCACGACCCAGAACAGACGCAGCAGGCGCCGGACCACCTCCGGCATGCTCTGCTCGTACGGGCCGCGCAACAGCCGGTGGATGAGCCCGTACCAGGCGAACAGCAAAGCGACCTGCAGCAGGTAGAACAGGATCGGGAAGCTGCCGGACAGGTTGAACAGCACCGGTTGGGCAACGACGATGCCCCAGACCACGGATACGAGCAGGATGCCGACGATCTGCCGGCGCACCAGCACGCTGCCTGGCGCCAAGAGCAGGTAGGCCCCCACCAGCGCATGGGTCAGCGCCATGACAGCCGCCCAGAGCGCAGGATTGAGGATCATGGCGGTCACGATGCCATCATAATGGCAATCGCATCAGGTGGTTGGCGATGACTTCAAGGATTTGGGTCGGGAGGGCAGGCAGCCCGCGAAATGGCGTCCCCACGGGGATTCGAACCCCGGTTGCCGCCGTGAAAGGGCAGTGTCCTAGGCCTCTAGACGATGGGGACGCGGAAGGCGAACGCGGAAATTTGGTGGAGCTAGACGGGATCGAACCGACGACCTCTTGCATGCCATGCAAGCGCTCTCCCAGCTGAGCTATAGCCCCACACGACAGGCGCGAGAATCTACGCGACGGTGCCGGAGCCTGTCAAGGAAACAGCGGTTTCCAGCCGGCGCAAGGCCTTGTCCCGGCCCAATAAATCCAGCGTGACATCGATCGGCGGCGAGACCGTGCCGCCGGTGACGGCCACGCGCACCGGCTGGCCGAGCTTGCCGAAGCCGATGCCGCTTTCCGCCGCCACGGCCGTGACCACTGCATGCAACCCGCCGGGCTCCCAGTTGTCGAGTCCGGCAAGGCGTTCGACAAGCAGCGCCAGCGGCGCATGAATTGCCGCAGTCAGGTGCTTGCGCACCGCGGCCTCGTTCATCACCGGTGAATCGACATAGATCCAGGCGGCACTCTCCGCCAGGTCCTTCAGTGTCGTGACCCGCTCGCGGTAGGCCCCGATGACCGACGCCGGCGCGGGACCGTTGGCGGGATCGAGGCCGGCGCGCCGCAGCTGCGGCAAGAACTCGCCCACCAACGCGGCGGGTGCGCTGGACTTCAGGTACTGCTGGTTGAGCCAGTTGAGCTTCTCGGTGTCGAACCGCGCGGCCGACGCATTGACCGCGTCGATGTCGAAGAGCCGGATCATCTCCTCCCGGCTGAACACCTCTTGGTCGCCATGCGCCCAGCCGAGCCGCACGAGGTAGTTGAGCAGCGCATCCGGCAGGTAGCCCTGCTCCCGGTACTCCAGCACGTTGACGGCGCCATGCCGCTTGGAGAGCTTGGCGCCATCGCTGCCGAGGATCATCGGCAAGTGGCCGTAGGCGGGCACCGGGTAACCCAGCGCCTCGATCATGTGCATCTGCCGGGGGGTGTTGTTCAGGTGGTCATCGCCGCGGATCACGTGGGTGATGCCGGTGTCGCCATCATCGACGACCACGGCGAAGTGGTAGGTCGGCGTGCCATCGGAGCGCACGAGGATCAGGTCATCGAGCTCGGCGTTCTGGAACTCCACCCTGCCGCGGACGAGATCATCAACCACGGTGATGCCGCTGTCCGGCGAACGGAAACGCAGCACGGGCTGCACACCCGGTACGGGCGCCGCACGCTTGCGGCACCGGCCGTCGTACCGGGGGTTCTCCCCGCGCGCCACCTGCTCGGCCCGCCGGGCGTCGAGCTCCTCGCGGGTGCAGTAACAGTGGTAGGCCTTGCCGGCCTTCAGCAGGCGCTCCGCCTGCTCGGCATAGCGGTCGAAGCGTTTCGACTGGTAGTACGGCCCTTCGTCGTGGTCGAGCCCGAGCCAGGCCATGCCCTCGATGATGGCGTCGACGGCTGCCTGCGTGGACCGCTCGCGGTCGGTATCCTCGATGCGCAGCACGAAGACGCCACGGTGATGGCGCGCATGAAGCCATGCGAACAGGGCGGTACGCACGCCGCCGATATGGAGGAAGCCGGTCGGACTCGGGGCAAAGCGCGTCTTGATTGTCATGACTGGATGGCAGGCAGGATTGGAAATGCGGCATCGGATTCTAGCCGGATTGTTGGCACACTGCCGGGATGTCCCCTGACCTGCTCGAGAGGATCGCGGAGGCGCTCAAGGCGGCACTGCCTGCCGGTACGGCGTTCAGCCTTGGTCCCATCGCCACCGACCACCCGCCACTGATGGGCGAGGAACTTCCGCGGGCACGGGACATGGCCGCGAAGCGCCGCGTGGAATTCATGGCCGGGCGCGCCCACGCCCGTGCGGCACTCGCGGCACTCGGACTCCCGCCACTGGCTCTGCCGATGGGAGCAAACCGGGCGCCCACCTGGCCGTCCGGCATCGTGGGGAGCATTTCCCATGCCGGGGACCTCGTGGTGGCGGTCGTGGCACCCGTCCGGCTCCTCCATGGAATCGGCATCGATGTGGAGCCCGCGACGCCGCTGGACGAGGACTTGCTGGAACGGGTCTGCCGCCCGGAGGAACTCGCCAGGATCCGCGACGGGAGCATGCACGCGCCCAACCCTGATCCGTCGCACCAGGCCAAGCTGATCTTCAGCGCGAAGGAAAGCGTCTACAAATGCATCGCGCCCCGGATCGGGATTTTTCTCGAGTTTGGCGATGTGGAAATCCTTGTGGACCCGCACCAGCCGGCCTTCTCGGTGCGGGGCCATGGTGTGGCCCGAGGCCACCTCGGGCCCGGCTTGCTGTCCGGTCGATTCGTGGAACTTGGAGGATACTGGGTAACGGCCACCTGGCAGGCCGCGTGAACCGCGTGGATCAGCCGATCTGCGAGCCGGCAGTACGGCGTCGAGAGGCCGGTATCCGCATTTCCGCAGACTCCGGTGGCCGGCACGGAACTTCCGCGGCTCCGGGCGAAGCGGTCATTGCATCCGCGGACTGCTTCCGCCGATCCGAGCCGGACCGACGGTCGGGTGCCTCATGCGCGCCGGCACCGGCCTGGCGGCGATCGCCCTGGCTGGTTCGCCGCGAAAACGACGTGTTCAGGAAGCGCAGGTTCTTCCAGGCTCGCATGATCATCCAGAAATATCCGATGCCGCCCAGCAAGAACGTCCCGGCGACATAGATGTCCGGTATCCGGAAGTGGACGCTCGCGAGGCCGACGAAAACGCCACAGCTGGCGAGCCCGGTCATCACGATCACGGTTTCGTTCACCGTGTTCCCGGCATAGGTGAAGATGTGGTGCAGGTGTTCACGGTCTGCCGAGAACGGAGACCGGCCCTTGAGGATCCGCCGCAGCATCATCGCCACCGCATCGAAGATCGGCACGAGCAGGAACCACAATGCCGCCGACGGGTGGAGCACGCGGTTCTCGCCCTGGGAAAGCGAGATCGCATACCAGGTCAGGGCAAAGCCCAGGAACATGCTGCCGGCATCACCCATGAACACCGAGGCGCGCTTGCGGCCGAACAGCCGGACGTTGAAGAGAAGGAATGCGGCAATTGCCGTGCCGAGGATCGGCAGCAATGCCGTATCCGACGGGCTGCCCCAGGTGTAGGCGACCAGGATCAGGCCGGACAACGAGGAGAACGTGAGGCTGCCGCTCAGGCCGTCCAGCCCGTCGCACATGTTCAGTGCGTTGATGATGCCGAGCGTGGCGAAGATCGTGAACGGAATGGCCAGGAAGCCCAGGTGCAACAGGCCACCCGAGGGGGTCAGGAAGCCCAGGTCATCGAGGACGACCCCGGCACCGAAGACCATGATGAGGGTGGCAATCACCTGCGCCACGAGGCGCACCAGCGGCGACAGCTCGACAAGGTCGTCGATGAACCCGACGACGACGAGCAGCAGGCCGGCGCCGAAGAAACTCCAGATCTCGCGCTGGGTCAGCGGGATCACGCCGTCCTGGCACAGGAAAAACCCGATCACCAGGCCGCCGAACATCGAGATGCCGCCCACGAGCGGGGTCGGCGACTGGTGGCTCTTCCGCGCGTTCGGTATGTCCACGAGGCCAATGCGGACCGCGACCGGACGCAGGATTACGATCAAGAGCGCCGTCGCGACCAGCGATACGAGGGGGGCGAACTCAGGAGCCATGGACGATATGCAAACAGGTCTGCAAAACAAACACTAAGTGGACACCCTCACTCCTGTCTGCGACGGTACTCACAGTGAAGCCCGGCGGCCGTCTGGGACCATGGTGCTCGAGGATCGCGGCAAGGCAAAAAGGCCAGTACAATGCCGAGCCGAGTGTATACCGGGCCATCCGCACTGCAGTACGAAGGTGTCCATTCGGTAATGTCACGTTGCTGTCCGGCGATGCCCGTTTACCAGAATCCGGCAGGCACCCGACCGGCTTCGGGCACTGCACGAGTCCGGCACGCATCCGACGGTGATCATCCAGGAGCTGAAGGAATCTTATGAGCAACACATTCCGGACTGGCGCGGCACTGCTGGCGATACTCTTCGCCGGGCTCGTACCCGCGGCCCATGCCGCCGACAATGCCGATGCCGCGCCGGCCGCAACACCGGCAAGCCCGCCAGCCGCACCGGTCGAGTCCGGCACCTACCTGGTGAACCCCGGCGACATCCTGGATATTTCCGTGTGGAAGGAAGTGGACCTGCAGAAGCAGGTCGTCGTCCGCCCGGATGGCTACTTCTCGTTCCCGCTCACCGGTGACATCCGCGCCAGGGGACGCACGGTCCAGGAGATCCGGCAGGATCTTGCCGACCACATTGCCCACTATGTCCCGGATCCGGTGGTGAGTGTCGCGATCTTCGAGGCCCGGGGCAGCAAGGTCTACGTGATCGGCCAGGTCAACCGGCCAGGTGAATTCCCGGTCAACCGGTATGTCGATGTCACCCAGGCACTGGCCATGGCCGGCGGCACCACGCCCTTCGCCCAGCTGGACTCCATCAAGATCCTCCGCCGCGAAGGCAAGACCCAGCTCGCCATCCCGTTTGCCTACAGCGACATTGCCGCCGGCAAGCGCCTCCAGCAGAACATCGTGCTGGAACCCGGCGACACCGTTCTCGTCCCGTGACGCCCGC
>CAZMVP010000003.1:34549-40412 GCA_964569355.1 uncultured Chromatiaceae bacterium
CACTGGAACACGCCGGCGAGCCAGGTCACGCTGACCCCGCGCTTGCGGCGCACGGACTATCTCAAGGCCAATGACGACCTGAATGACGACGACAAGTACCTGGATCTCTCCGCCGTGCATTCCGGCGCCCGGGGCAATGTCCAGCTGACCGGCTACTACCGCGAAGTCAGCGTGCGCACCAGCGAGTTCCTCGAGGCCACGCCGGACGATCCGGATGCGCCGCTCGATCCCAGCACCGGCTCGGGCCATTTCGCCGACCGCACCCAGAAGACCTGGTCCATCGCGCCGGCCCTTGCCTACCAGCTGTCGCCGCGCAACGTGGTCAACCTCTCGGCGAGCTATGCCGACGTCACCTACGACGAGGGCGGCGGCAATCCGCTGTCCCGCAGCTACCTGGATTACGACTACAGTTCGGTCGACCTCTCGATGCGCCATATCCTGGATGCGAAGAATGCCTTCTCGATCGGCCTGAACCGCAGCCACTTCCTGGCCCATGTCACCGGCAACCCGTTCAGGAACTCGTCCGACTCCTACGGCGTCACGGTGGTCTACGAACGGAACTTCTCCCAGCGACTGTCCGGCAACATCAGCGCAGGAACGACGCGGAACTCGGCCACGGTCTCCGGCATCGTCGGGGGCTTCGATCCGGTCTCCGGTGCATTCTGCTTCCCGTTCTCGCCCTGCGAGATCCACAGCGAGGAAGAGAACATCGTGGGTGGCATGGGCCTGCGCTGGCGCACGCAACTCTCGACCATGAACCTGGACCTGTCGCGGAACATCGCGCCGCGCTCCGACGGCACCGAAGTCGTGCAGGACCAGCTCCGCTTCTTCATCGACCGGACCCTGACCCGACGGCTCAGTGGAACCTTTGCCATCGCAGCCCTCAAGGAGTCCGCGGTCGGCAAGTTCTTCGAGCCGTCTTCCCAGATCATCCAGCTGGTTCGGCAGGATCGCACCTATGTCACCGCCGACCTGGGCGCCACCTGGAGGCTGACGCCGACCCTGTCGGTCTACGGCCGGTACTCCTACCGCACGGATCGGCAGGACGTGACGGGCGGCAGCGCCGACCGGGACAACAATCGCCTATTCTTCGGGGTGAAGTATCGGGGGGTTGGCCTCCGACGGTAGAAAAAGAAGGCGAATGTCAGCATCTCGGATCAGCATATTCGGGCTGGGCTACGTCGGGGCTGTCTCAGCCGCGTGCCTGGCACGGGACGGCCACACCGTCATCGGCGTGGACCCCAACCAGACCAAGGTCGACCTGATCAACCAGGGCAGGTCGCCCATCGTGGAAAAGGACCTGGACGAGCTCATCCGCGATGGTGTGGCCGCCGGACGGCTTTCCGCCATGCAGGATGCCGCTACCGCCATCGCGGGTTCGGACATCTCCTTTGTCTGCGTGGGCACGCCCTCGGCCGCCAACGGCAGCCTCGACCTGGGTTACGTGCAGGCAGTGTGCGCCGAAATCGGCACCGTGCTCAAAACTCTCGGCCGGACGCACACGATCGTGATCCGCAGCACCATCCTGCCCGGCACGATGGAATCCGTGGTCATTCCTGCCCTCCGCGAGGCTTCGGGCGGTGAGCCCGGCAAGGACTTCACGGTCCTCAACAATCCAGAATTCCTGCGCGAGGGCACCGCGGTCCACGATTATTTCCATCCGCCGAAGACCGTGATCGGCGCGATGCAGCCGGAAGATGCCCGGCCGCTCGAGGCGGTCTATGCCAACCTGCCCGGCCCGAAGATCACCACCAGCGTGCAGACCGCGGAACTCGTCAAGTACGTCGACAACGTCTGGCATGCGCTGAAGGTCGGCTTTGCCAACGAGATCGGCGCGATCTGCAAGCAGCTGCACATCGACAGCCATCCGCTGATGGAGATCTTCTGCCAGGACCAGAAGCTGAACATCTCGCCCACGTATCTCAAGCCCGGCTTCGCCTTCGGCGGCTCGTGCCTGCCCAAGGACGTGCGCGCGCTGGGTTACAAGGCAAAGCAGCTTGACCTGGCACTCCCCATCATCGGTTCTATCCTGGAGAGCAACGAACTGCACCTGCAGCGTGCCCTGGAGATGGTGACGCGGCACGGACGCCGGCCACTCGGCGTGCTGGGCCTGAGCTTCAAGCCCGGCACGGATGACCTGCGCGAGAGCCCGATGGTCGAGCTCGTGCAGCGCCTGCTCGGCAAGGGCTACGACCTGCGCATCTACGACCGGAACGTCAGCCTGGCGAGCCTGATGGGCGCCAACCGGGAGTTCATCTTCCGGCACATCCCGCACATCGCGAAGCTGCTCGTGCCAGAGATCGACGAGGTGATGCGCCACGGCGACATCGTGATCGTGAGCCACAATGCCCCGGAATTCGAGGCGGCCATCGGCCGGCTGCGCCCGGGACAGCTCGTGGTGGATTATGCCCGGGCGTCGGCGCGGCGTTCCGACCCCATCTATGATGGCATTGCGTGGTAAATGGTGGGCGATGCTGGGATTGAACCAGCGGCCTCTGCTGTGTGAAAGCAGCGCTCTCCCACTGAGCTAATCGCCCGCGGGCCGCATCATATACGGACTGTGGCCGGTCTGGCAAAACCTCCCGGGCAAGCGGGGCTATAATCTGGCGGCTCCCGCCGGAGCCGGAGGGCGAAAGCCAACAGGGATGTACGAGGAATTCTTCAAGTTAAGCTGCCGTCCCTTCGACCTGGCGCCGGACCCCCGGTTCATCTACATGACCGAGCAGCACGCCAGGGCCGTGGCCAACGTGCGTTTCGCCCTGATGAACCACGACAGCTTCGTGATCATCACCGGCGAAATCGGCATCGGCAAGACGACGATCCTGAATACCGTGATGGAGGAACTGGGGCCGGACTACGTCACGGCAAAGCTCGTCCACACCACGCTCTCGCACATCGAGCTGCTCCAGGCGCTCCTGTCCGAGTTCGGGATGCCGAACTACCGCAAGAAGAAGGTCATGCTGCTCGACACGCTGCGGAGCTTCTTCCTCGAGCAGCATGCCAACGGCAAGCATGTCGTCATCATCGTCGACGAAGCCCAGAACCTGAGTTCCTCGGCGCTGGAGGAACTGCGGCTTTTGTCCTGCATCGACACCAGCGACCGCCGGATCGTCTCGATCGTCCTGACCGGGCAGCCCTCGCTCGACGACCTGCTGGATGCCCCGGGCCTGACCCAGCTTCGGCAACGCGCCCGCCTGCGGCAGCGCCTGGATGCCATGACCGAGGCCGAAACCCTCGATTACATCAAGCATCGCCTGGAGATCGCCGGCGGTGACTGTGCGCAGATTTTCGAGCCCGAGACCCTGCCGGAAATCCATCGCCTCACGTTCGGCATCCCCCGCCTGATCAACACGCTCTGCGACACGGCCCTGACCGCCTGCATGGTCGAGGAGCGGCCACGGGTCGACCTGGAAATGGTCGACAACGTCGTCCATGAACTGCGCTGGCAATGGTTCGAGGAGCAGGGTCCCCGCAGCCATGCCGTCGAATCCGGCAAGCCCGCCGAGAACACCTCCGGGAACACGGCCAGCGTGATGGTCTACCGTGCCGGGCAGCTGCTCGAACAGACCGAGGCAACCGGATTCCCGTTCGTCATCGGCCGCAGCAACGCCAACGATCTCGTGATCATCGACAAGGAGGTCAGTCGGCGCCACGCCCTGATCGACTGCATCGGCGGCATCTACGTGGTCGAGGACCTGAACAGCAAGAACGGCATCCTCGTCAACCAGAAACGCCGCGTGCGCGCGCTGTTGCGCTCGGGCGACATCATTTCCTTCGGCCAGGTCGACGTCGTCTTCTACCTCGAGCGCAAGCGGGCATCCGGCCGGACGATCACGCGCGCAGTGACCGCCGCGGACGACAAGTCACCGGGTGACACGGCGGATGACACCGCGAGGCAGGCGCTGCTGACCACGGATCCGGAAAACGACACCGGCACGCGACGGCTGTCGGGAATATCCTGACCCGGCGCTTCCGCCGGGCCCTGTCAGGCCGCGTCCTTCTTCCGCGAATTGACGACCAGAAGTTGCGGCGACTTCGGGTTTGCCGCCGTGCCGTCGTCGACGCCACCCTCCTCCGCAGGAGACCGGCGTGAGCCGCCGGACATGCTGGTGCCCCTGCCCCACACCACCACCTCGAGGGTCTGCAGCAGGATGAACAGGTCCGTCATGATGTTGGTGTTCTTGATGTAGTACAGGTCGTAGGTGAGCTTCTCGCGGGCGTCATCCATCGATGCGCCGTACGGGAAGTTGAGCTGCGCCCAGCCCGTCAGCCCGGGCCGCACGCCGTGGCGGTAAAAATACAACGGCACCTGTCGCGCCAGCACCTCGACGAACTCCGGCCGTTCCGGCCGCGGGCCCACCACGCTCATGTCGCCGCGGATGACATTGAACAACTGCGGCAGTTCGTCGATGCGGAAGCGCCGGATCACCCGTCCGACGCGGGTGACGCGGTCGTCGTTGCTCGAGGCGAAGCACGGTCCGGTGCCGTGTTCGGCATTGACGCGCATGCTGCGGAACTTGGCGAGCCTGAAGACTTCCCCATTGCGCCCCACGCGCCGCTGCCGGTAGAGCAACGGTGCCCCCGGACCATCTTCGATGCGGATGCCAAGGGCCGTGGCGGCCAGGATCGGTGATGCCAATACCAGGAGTACCGAACTGAAGACGAGGTCGAACAGCCGCTTCGAGCCGTGGTACATCATCCTCGTCTGGCTGCTCTTCTCGTACAGGAGCCAGCTCGGCCGCAGGATGTCGAGGTCAAGTCGTTCGGTCTCGCGCTCCAGGAAATCCACCACGTCGCTGACGGGGACGCCGCGTTTCTTGCGGTCGAGCAGGAACTCCAGCGGCATCGTGCCACGCCGATCGTCGAGTGCAACGACGATCTCGTCGAGCGGCGAGATGTTCCCCGCTTCTTCCAGCGTCAGCAGCGGCCCGATGTCCAGCTCGGCCGCCCGCTGCACGTCTTCCGGCGCCAGGGCCACGAAACCGACCACGTCGAAGCGGCGCCGGTCGGCGCGGCGCCGGAGCCGGCGGATCTTGAGTGCCGCCTCGCCGGAGCCGATGACCAGCACGCGGCGCTTGATGGGATTGAAATCCAGGAACTGCATCATGCCGAGGCGGACGCCGAACAACAGCAACGTGACGATACCGAGTGCCAGGGCCAGCGCACCACGGCCGAAGCTCACGTGCGGAACCAGGTAGAAACAGACGATGCTGATCACCCCGCCCACGACCACGCCCAGCACGATCCTGACCGCGGTTTCCGATCTCGTGGGCCGTTGCCGGGGGCGATAGAGCCCCATGCTGAGCAGGCCGGTCACGAGGCAGATCGTGAAGGCGGCAGCGCGGATCGGCAGATGGCCGACCGACTGCGCGACGAGTTCCCAGGCGAAGGCAAAACGCAAGCCGACGGCCGCATAGAAGGCAGCCACGATGACCACCACGTCCACCAGGAACAGCGTGACCGCCGGTCTCGGCATGCGCCGAAGCATGGCGCTACCCCACTTCATGCCCGGTGATCTTCATGCTCGGTAATCCCTGTCGCTGGCACGCAAATCCAAGCCAGTTGCTCCACTAACGATGCGCCACTCACTTGACGATGCGCCACTCTCGGTTCGCTGCCGTTGTTTGGTTTTCGAGTTGAACCAGCATGGTAGAGGACGCTGCGCCACAGGTTGCCATAACCAGTGCACAGATTCAGCCTGAAACATTAAACATAATATTATCAACCACCCAGCGGGACTTCATTCATCAATCGAGCAGGCCGACCTTGCGCAACTCAGCCACGGCGCGCAGCACGACGGATGGCTCGAGGCCGGATCTCGTGCAGGCATCGATCGCGTCGTGTTCGCCGTCACCGAGCGACA
>CAZMVP010000004.1:0-37242 GCA_964569355.1 uncultured Chromatiaceae bacterium
ACAGGCGCAGCCGGACCTGCTGCCTGCCGCCTGCCGGGATCTTCAGCACATGCCAGGCACCAACCTTGGTTCCGGCACGCGAGGGATTCACGGCGGCGGTGGCGCCGCCGACCACGCGATCATGGAAACCATCCTTGAACGGGCCTGCGCCATCCATGCCGAACAGGCGCCGCACGTTGGTCTCGTTCTCGGTGAACAGCAGCGTCGGCGCGTTCTCGACATACAGGCGATAGGTACCGAGCTGATGGTGCTCGATCAGGATCTCGCCTTCATCGACGGCATACATCCGCGGTTTCGGCGTGCCCGGTCGCCAGCTCCAGGTGTTGCGGAAGCAGAGCTGCGGCAGGACGTGCAGGATGGCTTCCTCCGTCGCCAGGTTGACGGCCGAGATCCGCATCAGGATGTCTTCCGGCGCGGCCTGGGCATACTCGACGAACACGTCGAAGTAGCGGTTGTCGTCGAAGACCCCGGTGTCGATGATCTCGAACTCGGGCCCCTTGATGCCCCGTTCGCGATTGCCCTCGAGCAGGCGGTCGTAGGGGAATTCCGCCTGCGGGTACTTGTAGAGCATCTTGAGGTAGGAGTGCGTCGGCGTCGCATCCAGGTAGTAATAGAGTTCCTTGACGTCCTCGCCATGGTTGCCCTGGCGGTTGGTCAGGCCGTACAGGCGTTCCTTGAGGATCGGATCCCGGCCGTTCCACAGGGCGAGCGACAGGCAGAGATGCTGGTTGCGGTCGCAGACGCCGGCGATGCCGTCCTCGCCCCAGCGATAGGCCCGGCTGCGTGCGTGCTCGTGCGGGAAATACTCCCAGGCGGTGCCGTCGGGGCTGTAGTCCTCGCGGACCGTGCCCCACTGCCGCTCGGACACGTAGGGTCCCCACTTCTTCCAGCCTTCGCCCGGGGCGAAGTCCTCGGCAAGGCGCCGGTCCTCGGCGGTCATCCCGCGTCCTTCAACCGGAACCAGGCATGCAGGATCGCGGCCACGCTCCAGGCCTGGGCAAAGCAGCCGCGTGGCCGATGCGGCGCGTCGCCATCGAAGATCTCGCTGATGCTGCCCACGCAGGCTTCGGCCAGGTGGGTGCCGATGCCGGCCAGCAGCGCCTGGGCCGCAGCACGGTCGCGATGCACCCGGAAGTGCGCCAGCGCGAACGGCCCGAGCAGCCACGGCCAGACCGTGCCCTGGTGGTAGGCGCCGTCGCGTTCGCGCGGCCCTCCGCCATAGCGGCCGCGATACCGGGAGTTGCCGCGAGCAAGGGTCCTCAAGCCCATCGGCGTCAGAAGCTCGCGTTGGCAGGTAGCCACGACCTGCGCGGCCATCGCCGGCTCGAGCAGGTCTTGATCGAGCGACACGGCCAGGATCTGGTTCGGGCGCAGCGCCACGTCGTTGCCTTCCGGTCCGTCGATGACGTCATGCAGGTAGCCACCGTCGGCGAACCAGAAGCGCTGCCTGAAGGAATCGCGCACGCGGTCGGCCAGGCCCTGGTAGTGGCGGGCCAGCGCCGGTTCATCCTCGATGGCCGCGAGTTCGGCCATGACCACCAAGGCCCGATGCCAGAGCGCGTTGATCTCCACCGGCTTGCCGATGCGCGGCGTGACCACCTCGCCGTTGGTCCTGGCATCCATCCACGTGAGCTGCACGCCGGGCTCGCCGGCCCGGAGCAGGCCGTCGGCCGGATCCATGCCGATGCCATGGCGGGTGCCACGCTGGTGCCAGTCGATCATGTCCACGAGCTTCGGCCAGAGATCACGGACCAGCCCCGCATCGCCGGAGGCGGCATGGCAGGCGGCGATCGCGTCGAAGTACCACAGGCTGGCATCGGCCGTGTTGTACTCCGGCGGCGACGCATCATCCGGAAAGCGGTTGGGCAACATGCCCTGGCTCAAGTACCCGGCAAAGGTCCGCAGGACCTCGGCCGCGACCGCGGAGCGGCCCGTGTGCAGCGTCAGGCCGGGCAACGAAATCATCGTGTCGCGACCCCAGTCCCCGAACCACGGATAGCCGGCGATCACGGTGGACCCGGCGTGCCCGGCCTGGCTCCCTTGCCCGCCTTGGCCCCCCTGCTCACCCTGCGCCGGACCCCGGCGCACGATGAACTGGTCGGTGGCGAGCACGAGCTGGCGCACCCAGCCCGGTTCGCGCACCACCGGCAGCAGCAATCGCGCGCGGCGATGTCGATCGGCATCCAGCGCGGCAGCCGGCGGATCCGGGGCCTTGCCGGCCGGCTCGGCGGTGCAGATCAGCGTCGCCGTCTGGCCAGCCTCGAGATCGACCAGGAATTCGCAGGGGCGGAACAGGTCCTCCTCGCAGTCGAGGCCGCGTTCGGCCTCGAGCCTGTGGTGGAAGTTCCAGTACCAATCGCCCCGCGGCTCGCACCGGCCTTCGGCGCACAGCAGTCGATACGCACGCGAACCGGCAGCCGGCGCAACCTGCATGCCATCCGGCACGGCAGTGGTCGCCATGTCACGCTCGCCGCGGCTCTCGGCGTGGAAGTCCCGGAAGGTGCAGAGCGGCGAGAGCCGCAGGCGCACCGGGCCGCTGGCACTCTCGAGCCGGAAACGGATGTAGGTGGTATCGACGCCCTGCCCCATCCAGATGAGCTGCGTCAGCCGGGCATCGCCGATGGCAAAGCTCCAGACCGGCATGCCGCCGTTCAACGTGAAGGCCTCGACGTGCCGGCAGCCATCCGGCGTGGCGCTGGCGCCGCTGTACTCGTGCGCCCACAACGGATGCGGACGCCCCTGGTATTCGACGAAGGCATCGAGGCCCGCCACCAGCACGGTGCGCCTCGCTGGCGGCTGCAAGGCCGCCACGAGCAGTCCGTGGTAGCGCCGCGTCGCCGCGCCGGACACGGTGCCGGCCGCGTAGCTGCCGGTGCCATTCGTGACCAGCCATTCACGGCCCGAAGACACCGGGTAGTCGCTGCAGGTGCCGCGATCGAGATCGAGCCGCGGCACGCCATCGCGCCGGCGCGTCACCGTTGTTCCGGACTCGTTCACGGGGGCAGTCATCGGGCGGTATCCGGCAGCAGGAATCCCGTGATCACGTCCTGCGAGAGCCAGTCCTGCAACAGGGCGGCGAGGATCGCGCCGCCCGCAGCCACGTCGGCATCGCCCAGCAGATGGGTCGATTCACCGAGGCTTTGGCCCTGCTTCACCGCGAGCAACCAGTGATAGTCCCGCTCGGGCAGGCGATGCAGCCGCACGCCATCGGCCTGCCGCTGCACCAGCAGGTGTTCCGGCTCGCGCGGCGGTGGAATCGCCAACGGTGCCGGCTTCACCGGGGCTGCCACGTCCGCCAGGTCCACACGAAGGCCTGCCTGATGCGCCTCCCACAGCGGAAACATCGCATGGCTCGTGGCGAGCAGGCGCACCGAGGGATGCAGCTCGACCCCGAGGTTGCCCTGCTGGTCCGGCGGTACCCCGGCCACCCGCGCGAGATCCGCGCAGGCGCCTGCATCGGCTGCCACCAGGGCCTGCTGGACCAGCCACTCAAGCCGTGCCACGTCGATCAGGTATTCATCCGGACTGCCGGTGACATGCGCTTCGAGGAAATGCGACAACGCATTGCCGACATGGAACAGGTTGCCGGAGCGGGATGGATGCGCCCGCTGGTACGACCATGCCAGCCGGCGGAACTCCGTGGCGCCGATGCAGGACTCGAGCAACGGGAACCCGGCCGCCAGCGCGTTGGCGAAATTCTCGCGGGCGTTGCTGCGATGAATGCCGATGCGCGATGCCGCGCCTGGCGCCGCATCGCCGCCCGGGCCAGTCAGGATCCTGCCGGTGGTCCCCGCGTCCTCCCGATGCAGTACCTCGCGGACGAAGCCGAGCTGCAGGCCGGCGAGTCCCGGCTGCCCCGGCCCTGCAGGACAACCGACCTCAGGCAACACGGGCATCATCCAGCCTCGTCGATGCACGGGCAAGGCAGCGGTCGGCCCGGGCGGCTTCGTCCAGCAATACCGGCAGGGTGGGCAGGTCGGCATCCCATTCGATCAGCGTTGGTCGTGGCCCGAGGTGGTCGAGCGCCAGTTCATACAACGTCCAGACCACATCGGCCACCGGTGCGCTGTGGGTGTCGATCAACAGGCCGTCGGCAACCGTGTGGCCGGCAAGGTGGATCTCCCCGACCAGGTCCGGCGGAATCGCCGCGATGTAGTCGCGGGCCGCGAAGCCATGGTTCACCGCGTTGACATGCACGTTGTTGACGTCGAGCAGGATGCCGGCGCCAGTACGGCGGGCAAGCTCGACCAGGAACTCCCACTCGGTCATCTCCGCGCCGGCAAACTGCAGGTAGCTGGAGACATTCTCGACGAGGATCCGGCGCTGCAGGCATTCCTGCACGGCCGTCACGCGCGAAACCAGGTGATCGAGCGCCTCGCGCGTGTGCGGCATCGGCAGCAGGTCGTTCAGGAACACGCCGCCAGCCGAGCTCCAGCTCACGTGCTCCGACAAAAGCGCCGGCTCCACGCGCCGCACGAGGCGCCGGAGCCGCTGCAGGTGGTCGGCATCGAGCGGATCGATGCTGCCGAGCGACAGGCCGACGCCATGCAGGCTCACGTCATGATCCCGCCGGACCGCCTCCAGCACCTCGAGCTGGCGGCCGCCATCGGCAAAGAAATTCTCGCTGTGGACCTCGACCCACGGGATCGGCGGGCGACTCTCGAGGAAGGCCCGATGGTGCGGGCTTCGCAGTCCTATCCCGGCCCGGGCCGGGACAGGACGCGAACCCGCTGCCGGCACCGTTGTCGATGCCGGCGTCATCTCAGGCACCCTTGTTGTCGGCAGCTGGCTTGCCGGCCGTCAGCGAGCCGCCCAGTTCGGCGCACTGCCCCTTGGCCACGTACTTCCATTCGCCGGGATCCTTGTCGGTCTTCGCCTGGCCCTGGCAGGAATGGCCGTTGCCGGCGCAGCTGTTCTCGCCGGCGCTGGCGACGCCGTAGCACTTCTCCTTGGCGGCGCCATCATCGGCTCGTGCGGCCGTGCTCAGCGTGGCGGCGCCGAATGCCAGCAGGCTGCTGATGGCCGTGGATACCATGATCGAGCTGGTCTTCATGTGTGGTCGTCTCCTTGAGGCTTGGGCCACAGGTGGGTGTCGTCGGGGGTACCTGTGCAACCGGTCCCGACCACGGGACATTACACAATGTGCCGGTATTTGGCAGCCCGGTGTGCCGGCATGGTGCCCGACAGGGGGTAATCCGCGGATCGCGGCCGGGATTCCGGCCCGGGTCCGGCCGGAGGACTCCGGCTAAAGGACGTTGGCCAAAGGACGTTGGCCGGCGTGATGGGCGATCAGACGACTTCGACGTAGACGACGGGAATGTTCTTCCGTTGTGCGTAGGCGGCGGCAAACCCGGTCGCGAACTCCTCGTCCATCGGGCAGTTGCTGACCAGTGTCCGGAAGTTCCAGGTCCGGGTGCGGACCGCGCCGCCAAACACGCGTTCGATAGTCGCGAAGGTGGTCGGCGAACCCTCGCGGCGCTGGCAATACACCCGAAGGAAGTCACCCCCGGCGCAGGTGGCATCGTGATCGTGGACTACCTGGACTTTCATCGGCTGCTCCCCGCCCCGCATGGCGCCTCACAAAATCGGGCGAGCCCGATGCGGGCTGCCCTGACTGGACAGGAGCAAGGGTCATGCCAGCGTGGATCAGGTCACGCTATCCGGGCCGATCGGCCCCCTTATGTGAAGGTCGGGTGCCGTGGATTGTCCATTGTTGACGGCCACCGCCCCGACCGGGACCTCGCGCGTCGGAATCCGGACCACCTCGCCGGCCATGCCGTGCACCGGCTGGCCGATGGCGCAATCACGGCAGGAACCCAGGCCCAGCCGCCGGGCCTCGGCCGGCGTGAGCTTCGGCGTGGCCGGCCGCAGCACCTGCAGGGCACCACGGTAATCGGCCAGGTAGAGCGCGAGGCCCGTGGACTCCACCAGCGCCCGGTCGGTGGGCGAGAAATAGCGGCGTTCCGGGGAGGCCGCCCCATGGGTATGCCACAGCGCCACCACCTCGAAGCCATCCGGGATCGAAAGCCGGACCTGGATCCGGTCCGCCCCCGCTTGACCGGGGGCAACGGAATAGTGGAACCCGGTCCCGCGGCGCAGGACCGCGCCCAGGTACTCGCGGTCCTCCCGGATCGACCGTGCATTGACCGCGCTGGTGGCCGCGACCACAGCCTCGAGTTCTGTGGCAAACCGCTCGGCCGACGGCCCGGCCGGGGCAGCTGCCACGCTGCCGGGACCTGCTGCGAGCCCCGCAGCCAGAACCAGCCCGAGCCAGATTCCTGAGGTCGTCTCCATGTCGCCGCTCCCATCGATGAACTGATGGGCGCAGGAGTCTCGACATGGACCAGCGCTGAATCCCGAGGCTTCCCGCCGGGATCACGATGCTTTTGGAATTGATGCTCCCGGAACCTTCGGAAAAGCTTCGGGCGCCATGGATTCAGTCACTTGCATGGCACCCCCACTGGCCGGACGACACCGCCGGCGGTACAGTTGCCGCCACCGCATGACCCCGAACCCACCCCATCCGGCCGCCACCGGCAACAACCTGCAGGATGGGTTTCGCGTGGGCAGCTGGCAGGTCCGCCCGCTCCAGGGCGTGATCGAACAGGCCAGCCATCTGGTCCATGTCGAGCCCAAGGTCATGGACGTCCTGCTGTGCCTGGCCCGGCACCCGGGGCAGGTCGTGTCCCGCGAGACGCTGCTGGACGAGGTCTGGGCCGGCGTCGTGGTGACCGACGAGGTGGTGACCCGATGCATCTCGGAATTGCGGACCGTGCTGCGCGACACCGGGCGCGACCGGCAGTTCATCCGGACCATCCCGAAGCGCGGCTACAGCCTGCTGGTGCCAGTCGAACCGCTCGAATCCGGGTCGGTCATGGCCGACGAGCCGGATCCCGGGCTTCCCGCCACCGAGGCAGCGCCGGATGCCGCGGATTCCGGCCCGCCCCCGGCGCTCGCCGTGCTGTCGGCGACGGCCAGGGGCACGATGATGGCTGGCCGGCAGGCACTGGCGACCGGCCGCAGCCTGTTGCGCTCCACGCTGCTTGGCATCGGCGTGTTCGTGGTCAGCATCGTCGGGCTGGGCGTGCTCCTCGCGCTGCTGAGCAGTGACGACGGGGTAGACGTCAAGGTCATGCCGAACGACAACACCGGGCAATCCGTCTCCACGCCGGCACCGCGACCTGCCCCGACGCCCGGTTCATTCCATTCACTGGCGGTCCTGCCGCTCGTTAACCTGGGCGGCAGTGGTGAAGACACGGGTTATTTCAGCGAAGGATTGACCGAAGACATCCGCAATGCCCTGATCAACGGCACGGCGCTGCAGATTGCGGCCCGTACCCGCACTGCCGATCTCCAGGACGAGTCGATGGACGGGCGCGAGATTGCGCGGGAATTGAAAGTCGACGCCTTGCTGGAAGGCACCGTGCGCACCGCCAACGACCAGCTGCGCGTCACCATCCAGCTCATCGACGGGCGCACCGGCTATCCGGTCTGGGCGTCGAGCTTCGAACGACCGATGGCGGAAAAGGCGACCCTGCAATCCGAGGTCCCGAAGGCCATCGTCCGCCAGTTCCCATCCACGGCCACCGGCCGCAAGGAGCCGTACCGGAAGCCCGGCTGAAAGCCCTCAGGGCATCCGGATGCGGCCACCGCCGCCCGGTACGCCACCGGCCATGCCGCCGCCAAAGCCGCCGCCGGCTTCCGGCACGATCAGCGACGAGGCCTGCTCGCGGCGCATTTCCTCGAGCTTCTGCATCGTGTCCTGCAGGGCACCATTGGCCGCTTTCGCGAAATTCCCGAACGCCTCCTCGAGCGATTTCGCCGGAATATCGAAGCTGAGTGGCAAGGCACCCATGCGGGACATCAACTGGGTCTGGCCCACGTACAGCACCGGGCGGGCCGCGTCGGCCTTGCCGGTCTTGTCGATCGGGGTCAGGCGCTGGATCGTGCCCACGCGGCGGTCGGTGAAGACTTCCTCCTGGTAGAGGTCCGACTCATCCATCCGGAGTTCAAGGTCGAGCGCATCGTCAGCCATGGGTGTCTATCCGCGAAAAACAGGGATTCAGGATACCAGACGCCGCTCCCGGCCCCGAATTCCGCGGCTGATGTTGCTACCATCCCGGGCGTGATCCCGGGCAACGGCGTGGCCGCAACGTGAGCATCGACGACGACACGCTGGCCTATCGGAACCTGTCCCCCGACGACATCCTGGATTCGGTGGAAAGCCTCGGCCTCTCCTGCGACGGTCGCCTGCTTACCCTCAACAGTTACGAGAACCGCGTCTATCGGGTCGGCATCGAGGATGGCCCGCCGGTGGTGGCCAAGTTCTACCGGCCCGGACGCTGGACCGATGCCGCGATCCAGGAGGAACACGACTTCACGCTCGAACTGGACGAGGCCGAGGTCCCCGTGGCGCCGCCGATCGAACGAGGCGGCCGGACGTTGCATCACCACGGCACGTTCCGGTTCTCGGTATCCCCCTGCTTCGGTGGCCGGGCCCCGGAGCTCGACAACCTGCCGTTGCTGCGCCAGCTCGGCCGCTTCGTCGGCCGGATCCACCTGTGCGGCCAGCGCACCGGATTCCGCCACCGGCCGCGCCTCTGCATGGAGTCATACGGCGAGGCTTCACGGCACTATCTGCTGGAAGCCGGCTTCATCCCGGACGACATCCGCGCGGCCTACGACAGCGTCTGCGATGCCGCACTTGAACGGGTGCACCACTGTTACGAGCGTGCCGGCGAACCCCGCGAGTTGCGCCTGCACGGCGACCTCCATCCCGGCAACGTGCTGGTGCTGGACGAGGTGCTGCACATCGTCGACCTCGACGACACCTGCACCGGGCCGGCAATCCAGGACCTGTGGATGTTCCTGTCCGGCAATCGCGTTGAACAGACGCCACAGCTCGCCGAACTGCTGGCCGGGTACACCGAGTTCCGCGACTTCGACGCCGCGGAACTGAACCTGATCGAGGCGCTGCGCACGCTGCGGCTGATGCACTATGCCGCGTGGCTCGCCCGGCGCTGGGAAGATCCGGCATTCAAGGTTGGTTTCCCGTGGTTCGGCGGCCGACGCTACTGGGACGAGCACGTGCTGGCGTTGCGCGAACAGATTGCGCTGATGGACGAAGAACCGCTGCGCTGGGAGCCGGCATGAGCGCGGTGGTCGGCGGCATCGGGGAGGCGACCGGGTATTCCGCGCCGGCAGACCGGGCGAACCTGCTGCGCCATGTCGCGATCGTCACGCACTGCGTGCCGGACCTGGCGGCCGCCGTCGCCGGATGGGAGCAGTTCCTCGGCTACCGGGTCGTCGCGGAAGGCACGCTCGATGCCGACACCGGCATGGCATGGGATTGCGCCGGGGCCATCGGGCAACGCTGCGCGTTGCTGGAGCCGGAGAGCGGCCAGCCGACCTGGATCCGCTTCATCGAATCGCCGGATCCCGGTGGCTACGGGCCGCCGATGACGATGGGTTGGAATGCCACCGAGCTGTTGGTCAAGGACGTGGATGCGCTGGCGGCACGCTTGCGCCGATCGCCATTCCGGATCATCGGTGGCCCGAATGATCTCTATCCGCGGCCCCGGGCACCACGCGCCATGCAGGTCATCGGTCCGTCCGGGGAACTCGTCTATTTCACGCGCCTCCTGCCCGGCGGCAGCCGCTATGGGCTGCACGGCGCCCGGTCGGAGGTGGATCGGGTGTTCATCGTCACGACCGGCGGCCCGTCGTCGGATGCCATGCACGACTTCTACGGCGGCCGGCTTGGCCTGCGCATCCTCGACCGCACGCCCTTCATCAATCCGATCGTGGCGCACGGCTGCGGACTACCACCCGACACGATCTTCCCGACCTCGATCGCCCGGATCCCGGGACGCAGCTTCCTGCTGGAGATGGATGAATACCCGGCAACGGTGCGGCCTCGGCTGCGGTTCCCGAACCGGCTGCCGCCCGGCATGGCGATGGTCAGCTTCCTCGTGCACAGCCTGGACGGGCTCGACCTGCCGACGAGGCGGCCCGCCCTTCGCCTGGCAGCGCCCCCCTTTGCGGGGCATCGGGCCGTGGTCATCGAAGGTCCGGCCGGGGAATGGCTGGAACTGATCGAGGCCGCGGGCGGTCCCGGCGCCAGCTGCACCGCGGAAAGCTGATTCCGGGCACGAGCCCGTATAATGCGCGCCACTTTCCGGCGACCGATGTTCCCCTGCCATGGCCCTCGTCCGACTCGATGACGTTTCGCTTGCCTACGGCGAGCAGAAGCTGCTGACCAACGTTGCGTTCGAAATCGAACCGGGCGAGCGCGTGTGCCTGATCGGCCGCAATGGCACGGGCAAGACCTCCCTGTTCCGGCTGATCACGGGCGTCGTCCACCCGGACAGCGGCGTGATCCAGTACCGCAACGGGCTCGTGATGAGCACGCTCGACCAGCAGTTGCCCGAGGACCTCGAGGCCAGGGTGCGCGACGTGGTCGCCGAGGGCCTGGCCGACGTCAAGCTGCTGGTGGACGAGTACGAGCAGCTCGCGCACCAGAAGCTGGACAAGGCCGGCCTGAAGAGGCTCGATGACCTGCAACACCGCATCGATGAACTGGATGGCTGGCGCATCGACCAGCGCGTCGAGCTGATCATGACCGAGATGGCACTGCCGCCCGACCAGCCGATCGGCGAGCTGTCCGGCGGCTGGCGCCGGCGCGTGGGCCTCGCCAAGGCGCTGATCAGCAAGCCGGACCTGCTGCTCCTCGACGAGCCCACCAACCACCTCGACATCGTCACGATCCAGTGGCTGGAGAACCGCATCCGCTCGTGGCAGGGCGCGGTGCTGTTCATCACCCACGACCGGGCCTTCCTCGACAAGCTCGCCACGCGCATCTGCGAACTCGACCGCGGCCGCCTGCTGAGCTTCCCCGGCAGCTACGACGAGTACCTCGAGCGCAAGGAGAAGCTGCTCGAGGACGAGGTGAGCGCGAACCGGCTCTTCGACAAGAAGCTCGACGAGGAGGAGATCTGGATCCGCCAGGGCATCAAGGCCCGGCGGCATCGCAACCAGAACCGCGTGCGGCGCCTGGAAGCGCTGCGCCAGGAATACACCGATCGCCTGACGCCGCAACAGCGCGCGAAGATCTCGATCGAGGAAGCCGACCAGTCCGGGCGGAAGGTCATCGAGGCCAAGCACATCTCGCACGGCTTCCGCGGCGAGGAGCTGATCCGGGACTTCTCGTGCCGGATCATGCGTGGCGACCGGATCGGGCTCCTCGGCAACAACGGCGTCGGCAAGAGCACGCTGCTGCGGATCCTGCTCGGCGAGATCGCGCCGAACCATGGAACGATCAAGACCGGCACGGCGCTCGAGATCGGCTACTTCGGCCAGCTGCGCGAGAACCTGGACCCGGAACGGAGCGTGGCCTACATCGTCGGCAACGGCAGCGACTACGTGAAGATCAACGGCCATGACCGGCACGTCATCGGCTACCTGAAGGGCTTCCTGTTCAGCGCCAAGCGGGCCATGACGCCGGTGAAGTCACTGTCCGGCGGCGAACGCAACCGGGTGATCCTCGCGCGGCTGTTCACCAAGCCCACCAATTTCCTGATCCTCGACGAGCCGACCAATGACCTCGACGTCGAAACCCTCGAAGTACTCGAGGATCGGCTGGACGAGTACAAGGGCACGCTGATCGTCGTCAGCCACGACCGGATGTTCCTCGATTCGGTGGTCACGAGCGTGTTCGCCTTCGAGCCACACGGCCACGTCCAGCGCTATGTCGGCGGCTATACCGACTGGCTGCGCCAGGGCAAGCCGCTCGCGGAAACCGACAACCCGAACCTGAAGCCGGGCGAGGCGCCGGAGCCGTCCGCGGCGGAACGGCGCAAGAAGGCATCGCGGCAGGGCCGTCGGCTGAGCTACAAGGACCAGCGCGAGCTCGACTCGCTGCCGCCGAAGATCGCGGCGCTGGAAGCCGAGATCCGTGCGCTCGAGCAGCAGACCAATGCCAGGGGCTTCTACGACAAGGCCTGGCACGAGACCGTGCCGGTGCTCGACGCACTGCGCGACCGCCAGGCCCAGCATGAACAGGTCACCGCGCGCTGGCTGGAACTCGAGGAAATGAAGGACCAGGCCTGATCCATTCCAGCGGTCGTTCCAGCGGCCATTCCAGCAGCCGTTCCAGCAGCCACTCGAGCGGCCCGTCCACGGGGCTGGAAGGTGGTTCACGCCACGCGACGTCGACTCGGTCATACTGTCCGGCATGTCGCAACTGACCGAACTCGACATCTACCTCGTGCGCGAGGGCACTCATTTCCGTGCGTGGGAACGGTTGGGCGCGCACCCGACGACCACGGGCGACGGCGCACCGGTGGCCGGCACGCAATTCGCGGTCTGGGCACCGAATGCCGAGAGCGTGTCGGTGATCGGCGATTTCAACCATTGGCGCCCGGACGAGTATCCGCTCTTCCAGCGCAACGACGAATCGGGAATCTGGCAGGGCTTCGTGCCTGGTGTCGGCCACGGCGCGCTCTACAAGTACCACATCCGGTCGCGGCGGGACGGCTACGTCGTGCAGAAGAGCGACCCCTACGCCTTCGCCTGCGAGCTGCCGCCGCGCACCGCCTCGGTCGTCTGGGACCTGCACTACGCCTGGGGCGATAGCCGGTGGATGCAGGAACGCAGCCGGGTCAATTCACTCTCCGCGCCCTGGTCGGTGTACGAGGTCCACCTCGGATCCTGGCGCCGGGTTCCCGGGGAAGGCAACCGCCCGCTCACCTACCGCGAGATGGCGCATGAGCTGGCCGACTACGTGACCGCCAACGGCTTCACCCACGTGGAGTTGCTGCCCATCACCGAACATCCGTTCTACGGCTCATGGGGCTACCAGGTCACCGGGTATTTCGCGCCCACCTCGCGTTACGGCACGCCGCAGGATTTCATGTACCTCGTCGACCACCTGCACCAGCATGGCATCGGCGTGGTGCTGGACTGGGTGCCATCGCACTTCCCGGCTGACCAGCACGGGCTCGGCTTCTTCGATGGCACCCATCTCTACGAGCACGCCGACCGCCGCCAGGGCTTCCACCCCGAGTGGGGCAGCTCGGTGTTCAACTATGGCCGGGCGGAGGTCCGCAGCTTCCTCGGCAGCAGCGCGCTGTTCTGGCTCGACACCTACCACATCGATGCGCTCCGCGTGGATGCGGTCGCCTCGATGCTCTACCTGGATTACGGCCGCAAGGCCGGCGAATGGATCCCGAACTTTCACGGCGGCAACGAGAACCTGGAGGCAATCTCCTTCCTCCGCAGCCTGAACGAGGCGGTCTACCGCGACTTCCCGGACACGCAGACCATCGCCGAGGAATCAACCGCCTGGCCGATGGTGTCGCGCCCGACCTGGCTTGGCGGACTCGGCTTCGGCATGAAGTGGAACCTGGGATGGATGCACGACACGCTCTCCTACATGCAGCACGACCCGGTACACCGGCGCCACCACCATGACCACCTGACCTTCGGCCTGTGCTACGCCTTCATGGAGAACTTCCTGCTGCCGCTGTCCCACGACGAGGTCGTGCACGGCAAGGGTTCGCTGATCGGCAAGATGCCGGGCGATGCCTGGCAGCAGTTCGCCAACCTCCGGCTGCTGTACGGCTGGATGTGGGGCCATCCCGGCAAGAAGCTCCTGTTCATGGGCGGCGAGTTCGGCCAGCGGCGCGAGTGGCAGCACGAGGAGAGCCTGGAGTGGCACGTGCTGGCCGACCCGGCCCATGCCGGCGTCCAGCAGTGGGTGCGCGACCTGAACCGGCTGCTGCGCACGACGCCCGCCCTGCACGAGCGCGCATTCGATAGCGATGGCTTCGAGTGGATCGACTGCAGCGACGTGGGGTCGAGCGTGGTCGCCTTCCTGCGCAAGGGCGCCAATCCCGCCGACATCATGCTCGTGGTCTGCAACTTCACGCCGGTGCCGAGGACCGGTTATCGCGTGGGCGTGCCCCGCGGCGGCTACTGGGCGGAGCGACTCAACAGCGACGCCCGCGATTACGGTGGCAGCGGCATCGGCAATCGTGGCGGTCTCGAGGCGACGGCTGTGCCCCAGCACGGCCGTCCCTGTTCACTCAACCTGACACTGCCACCGCTGGCAGCCATTTTCCTGCAGCCAGCCGGCTGACCGGCCGCGGGATTCCCTGGCCGTGGATTTCCCGGCCGTGGCTTACCCGGAGTAATCTCCCGGGAGGTTCCTCAGCCAGCGCGTCGGGTTGCCTCCTGCGCGAAGGGCTGCCTCGAGACTGCGCTCAGCACGGCCTGCAGCGTGGCCGTGGTGGTGTCGTCGGCAAGCGCAACCCCGGCGGTGTAGTCGTCGCCGATCCGCAACCGGATGCAGGCCATGGCCTTGGCCTCGGTGCCGCTGCCGAGCGCGAATTCGTCAAAACCCTCGATGCGGCCACGCACGCCATGGGTCCGGTTGAGCGCATCCATCAGCGCTTCCACCGCACCATTGCCCTCGCCAGCCAGCGTTCCGTTGCCGACGCGCGCCTGTACCCGCACCCGGTCCGCCTCGCGGCTGACCTCGTAATTGCCCATGGTCCAGGCATCGCCGAGCGTCACGTAGGCGGCATCGAAGAGCTGGCGGATCGCGGCGCCGCCCACTTCATCGCCCGTCTTCTCGGCATGCCGCTGCACCACCTTCGAGAATTCGATCTGCAGCCAGCGTGGCAACGTGATGCCGAAGTCGCGCTCGAGCACGTAGAGCACGCCGCCCTTGCCGGACTGGCTGTTGATGCGCACCACCTCCTCGTAGCGGCGGCCGAGGTCGCCCGGATCGATCGGCAGGTAGGCCACCTGCCAGGGTTCATCCGCCCGCTGTCGCGCCAGCGATTTCCGGATCGCATCCTGGTGGCTGCCGCTGAAGGCGGTGTACACGAGCTCGCCCGCCCAGGCATGGCGCGGGTGCGTGCTGATCTCGGTGCAGTACTCCACGGTGTCGATGACCCGCCGCATGTCCGAGAAGTCGATGCCGGGATCGATGCCCTGCGAATAGAGGTTCATGCCCATCGTCACGAGGCACATGTTGCCGGTCCGCTCGCCATTGCCGAGCAAGGTGCCCTCGATGCGGTCGGCACCAGCCAGCACGCCGAGCTCGGCCGCAGCCACGCCGCAGCCACGGTCATTGTGCGTATGCAGGCTGACGCGCACATGCTCGCGATGGTCGATGTGGGCGCACATCCATTCGATCATGTCGGCATAGACGTTTGGCGTGGACATCTCCACCGTGGCCGGCAGGTTGATCACGACCTTCTGCCCCTTCTCCGGCTGCCAGACGGCGATCACGGCATTGACGACTTCGGCCGCGTACTCCAGTTCCGTGCCGGTGAAGCTTTCCGGCGAGTACTGGAACTCCCAGTCGGTCTCCGGCGCCTTTGCCGCCCCTTCCTTCACCCACTTCGCGCCCTGGACCGCGATGTTGCGGATCGCGTCGCGATCCAGGCCGAATACGCGCTCGCGCTGCACGGTCGACGTGGAGTTGTAGACATGGACGTTGGCCTTGCGCGCGCCCTTCAATGACTCGAAGCTCCGCGTGATCAGGTCTTCCCGGGCCTGGGTCAGCACCTGGATCGTCACGTCATCCGGCACCAGTCCTTCGGTGATGATCTTGCGGACGAAATCGAAATCCGGTTGCGAGGCGGACGGAAACCCCACCTCGATCTCCTTGTAGCCCATGTCGACCAGCAGCCGGAACATCCGCGTTTTCTGTTCGATGTTCATCGGCTTGACCAGCGCCTGGTTGCCATCCCGGAGGTCGACCGAACACCAGTCCGGTGCCTTGGTGATCACGCGGTCCGGCCACTGCCGGTCGGGCATGTGGACAGGCTTGAAGGCGGCATATTTGCGGTGGTCGTAGGCCATGGTGGCTCTCTCCAGTTGCGTCTGCCGCAAAGTCTAGCCGTTACGGACCGCAATTCGCTTGCGTTTATCCCGCAATTGGGCATTGGGACGATATTTTATTGCGTTACTTCAGTCATTCTGGCATTTTCCCGCCATGAATATTGCCACGCTTGACCGGATCGACCACCGGATCCTCGATGTCCTGCAGCACGACGGCGGCCTGACCAACCAGGAGCTGGCCGAACGGGTCGGCCTGTCGCCCTCGCCATGCCTGCGCCGGGTCAAGGCGCTGGAGGCGGCCGGCGTCATCGTCAAGCGCGTGGTCCTGCTCGACCCGAAGGCACTGGGATTGTCGCTGACGGCGATCATCCACATCGTCATGGACCGCCACACGCCTGAGCGCTTCGCGCATTTCGAGGACAAGCTCAAGACCTGCCCGGAGATCCAGGCCTGCTACCTGATCACCGGCCAGGACGCGGACTACCTGCTGGTGGCCGTCGTGCCGGACATGGATGCCTACCAGGAACTGCTGCTGAAGACCATCACGCGCATCGAAGGCGTTTCCGGCGTGCATTCCAGCTTCGTGCTGCGACGGGTCATCGATACCACGGCGCTGCCACTCGCCCACCTCTGACCGGCGGCACTGCTGCTGCCCAGGCGATGGGGTTGTCCCCAAGCAGTGCGGCCATCGCCAGCACGGCAAACCCGCGGACCCATCGGTTCATGGCACGCAGCTTGCGGGATGGTTGCGTGCTTGCCAATCCGGCAGGCAGTGCCGGCGATGAAGCGAATGATTGACAAGTGCGGTACGGACAATAAGATACGCGCCCGATACACCTTCTTCGGGGACCTCCCATGACCGCCGACGAGATCTGCAGCGAGGCAGACATCACCGCACTCGTCCACGATTTTTATGCCCGGATCCGGGACGATGCGAAGCTCGGCCCGATCTTCGACCGGCACATCGCCGACTGGCCGCATCATCTCGCGAAGATGGTCGACTTCTGGTCATCGACCCTGCGCGGCACGCGCCGCTACCACGGCATGCCCATGCCGGCCCACGTGGCGCTGCCGGGACTTGACCAGGACCTGTTCCGGCAGTGGCTGTCACTCTTCCATGAAACCACGGCAGCCCACCCGAACCAGGCCATGGCCGAACGGGCCGACCTGCTCGCCGAGCGCATTGCGCAGAGCCTCTGGTACGGTTACGACATGCACCACAACCAGCTGACGCAAAGCTGGCCGCTTGAAGCACAAACAGGAGTTGGCTGATGGATAGCGCGGTATTGAGCCTGCTGGGAGCCTTCCTGCTGTCCGTCATCGGACTGTTCGTCTTCATCTGGTCGATGCGCAAGGGATTGCTCTCGGAGAATGCCGGAGCGGCATCCGTCATCTTCGCCGAAGGCGAGATCGGCCGGGTCGATGACCCGGCCCTGGGCGAAGCCGCGCAGGAGAATTTCCAGGCGGCCGTGGCACCGGAGACCACGGAACCACCAGCCAACGAAGCCGAGCTGGTCGACCGGATCGAGGCGGATCGCTCCACGGCATTCCCGGTCTTCATGTTCATCGCCTTTGCCTGTTTCTGGCTGCTGGTCGGCTCGGCAGCGGGACTCATTGCCTCGATCAAGCTCCACGCGCCGGACTGGCTCGTCAACGACGCCTGGCTGACCTTCGGCCGGATCCGCACCGAGCACCTCAACGCCGTGATCTACGGCTGGTCGTCCAACGGCTGCCTGGCCGTGATCATGTGGCTGCTGCCGCGGCTCATGCGGACGCGGCTCGTCGGCGCGATCTGGGTCATGCTGGGCGGCACCTTCCTCAACGCCGGCATCGCAGCGGGCATCGGCGCCATCGCCTCGGGCTGGACCGACGGCATGGAGTTCCTGGAGATCCCCTGGCAGATCGGCGTCTTCATCTTCGCCGGCTTCGGCCTGATCGTGCTGCCACTGCTGCTGACGGTCTTCCGGCGCAACGTGGAACACATCTATGTCAGCGCCTGGTACATGGTGGCGGGCCTCTTGTGGATCTCGCTCTTGTTCGTCGTGGCCAAGCTCCCGGGCGTGCACACCGGCGTGCAGCAGGCAACGACGAACTGGTGGTATGGCCACAATGCGCTGGGGCTGTGGTTCACGCCGGTCAGCGTGGGCGCCATCTACTACTTCCTGCCGAAGATCATCGGACGGCCGATCGTGTCCTACAACGTGTCGCTGCTCGGCTTCTGGTCGCTCGCGTTCTTCTACGGCCAGGTCGGCGGCCACCACCTGATCGGCGGACCCATTCCCGGCTGGCTCATCACCCTGTCGATCGTGCAGAGCGTGATGATGGTCATCCCGGTGGTTGCGTTCGCGATCAACCAGGGTGGCACGATCTGGGGCCACATCCGCTTCGTGCGCTATTCCCCGACGCTGCGCTTCATGGTGGCCGGCGGCCTGATGTACTGCCTGTCCTCGGTGCAGGGGTCGATGGAAGCCCTGCGCAGCGTCAACGCGGTCACCCACTTCACGCACTACACCGTGGCCCATGCCCACCTCGGCATGTACGCCTTCGTCGCGATGGTGCTGTTCGGCGCCATCTACTTCATGATGCCGCGCGTGCTGGACTGGGAATGGCCCTATCCGAAGCTGATCTCGCTGCATTTCTGGCTGGTCACGATCGGCATCACGATCTACGTCGTGTCGCTGACGATCGGTGGCTGGCTGCAGGGCAAGGCCATGCTCGACCCCGACCAGCCGTTCATCGAATCGGTGCTGTTGACCCTGCCGTACCTCAAGGCACGCAGCATCGGTGGCACGATCATGACGCTCGGCCACCTCGTGTTCGTCGGTCATTTCTTTGCGATGGCGCTGCGCTTCGGGCCGCAACGCACCGGCGCCGCGCTGTTCTGGCAGCCGGCCGCGGAGGGCAATCATGGAAAGTGAAGTCAAGCTGATCACCGGCGCACTCGTCACGCTCGGCGTGGCCACCGCGGCGCTGGTCGTCATGCCCTACATCCAGGTCCGGGACGTCAAGCCACCCGAGGGCCTGAAGCCCTACACGAGCGCGGAGCTGCGCGGGCGGGAGGTCTACATCTCCGAGGGCTGCGTGTACTGCCACAGCCAGCAGCCACGCGACCGGTCCATGGGTCCGGATGCCAGCCGCGGCTGGGGCCGGCCATCGGTGCCGGGCGACTACTACTATGACCGCCCGCACCAGCTCGGCAGCATGCGTACCGGGCCTGACCTCTTCAATATCGGCGCGCGCCAGCCCAGCAAGGACTGGCAGCTCGGCCACCTCTACCAGCCCCGGGCCTATTCGCCCGGATCGACGATGCCGGCCTATCCCTACCTGTTCACCATCGAGGATGAGCTCGCCGATGGCGACGAGGCGGTGAACCTGCCACCGGGGTACGCGCCGGAAGGCAAGTACGTCGTGGCCACGCCGAGGGCGCTCGACCTCGTGCGCTACCTCCAGGGGATGGACCATACCTATCCGATCCTGCCCGCGGCGCCCGTGGCAGGGCCCGCGGCAGCGGATGGGTCCGAAGCGGCAACCGGACCCGAAGCCGCAACCGCAGAAGGGACGCTGTGATGCTCGATGAACGCACCAAGCCCACCAAGGCGCAGCAGCGCGAGCATGCCGAGCCCTCCGAAGGCCTGAAGCCGGTACCGGTGGTCGTGTTGCTCGCCACGCTGGCACTCGTGCTGTTCGGTGCCGGCTACATCTTCGTTTCCGAGCCCTTTGGCCGGGCTGACCTGGGCGACCAGCGCACGCTGGCCGACCTCAGGGCGAAGCCGGCAGCGGCAGCCGGCACCGCCGCAGCCAGCGTGGACGGGGCGCAGGTCTACACGGCCAACTGCGTCGCCTGCCACCAGGCAAGCGGCAAGGGCCTGCCAGGCGTCTTCCCGAACCTCGACGGCTCCGACTGGGTTGCCAGGGATCCCCGTGTCATCATCAATATCCTGCTCCACGGCATCACGGGCCAGATGACGGTCAATGGCGCGGTGTACAACGGCGCGATGCCGGCCTTCGGCCACCTAGGCGACGCGGAGCTGGCCGCCGTGGCGAGCCATGTACGGTCGGCGTGGTCCAACAAACTGCCGCCGGTAGCGCCGGAAACCGTCGCCGAGGTCCGCAAGGACCAGTCCCGGACCACGCCGTTTGCCGGTGAAGCCGAGCTCGAGGCTATGCTGAAGTCGCTGGCACCGGCTCCTTGAGCAGGGCATGAAGGCCGGCGCGACATCCGGCAGCGAGGGCTCGCGATGCGCCTGACGATGATGACGGACTACGCGCTGCGCCTGCTCATGTACGTGGGCCAGCGACCTGACCAGTTGTGCACCATCGCGGAAGTCGCCGGGGCCCACGGCATTTCCGAAGCACACCTGATGAAGATCACGCACCAGCTGGCCCTGCACGGCTGGCTGGAAACCATCCGCGGCCGCGGCGGCGGCATGCGTCTTGCGACCACGCCGGACAAGGTCAACATTGGTGCCGTGGTGCGTCGCATGGAACCGGATTTCCAGCTCGTGGAATGCCTGGCCCGGGACACCTGCGCGCTGGCGGGCCACTGCAATCTCACCCCCATCGTCGAAGAGGCACTCGAACTCTTCATGGCGCACCTGGACCGGCACACGCTGGCCGACCTGCTGCCCGGCATCCCGATCGACCTGCGCGCGCAACGAAAGGATCCGACGTCGGGCGGCGGCAACTCGACGCGCAGTCGCTGATGGGCCGGACCCTGGTCGCCTGCGCCGCATTCCTGGTCCTCGCGATCGGCGCGGCACGGTGGTTGACGCTCGATTTCAACATCTGGACTGCCGAAGGCGCGCGCCGCTTCGAGGTGGCGAGCGCACCGGTTGCCGCACCCGAGGTCACGCTGGACGGACCCGACCTCCGCGACATGCGGCTGCCCGAGGTCCTGTCCACGAACCGGGCGGTGACGATCGTCGATTTCATCTACACCAGTTGCCAGACCGTCTGCCAGGTGCTGGGTACCGGCTTCCAGCAACTGCAGGCGCGCATCGGCAATGATCCACGGCTGAAGCAGCGCGTCCGCCTGCTGTCGATCAGCTTCGATCCGGCCCGCGATACCCCGGACGTGCTGCGCGACCATGCCGACCACCTCGGCGCCGACCCGGCCATCTGGACCTTCGCGCGGGTCGCCGACCAGCGGCAGCTGGCCACGCTGCTCGACCGCTTCAACGTGGTCGTGATTCCGGATGGCCAGGGTGGCTATGCGCACAACGCCGCCTTGCTCGTTGTCGACCGGGACGCGCGGCTGGTGCGGATCTTCGACTACTCGGAACTCGACACGGCGCTGGCCTATGCCGTGCGACTGGCGAATCGGCAGGTCTCCTGATGACGAGCAGCCGGATGCATCGATTCGCCGCCCTCACCGCGTTGGCCGCACTGGCCGCGCTCCTGGTGCTGGTGTTGCCGCCGGTGCGGCTGGCCATGGAAGCCAGCATGAGCCGACACATGCTGTTGCAGTTCCCGGCGCTCCTCGCCATCGGCTGGTTGCTGGCCGGCACGCTGCCGGTCCGGTGGCGCACCGCGCTCGGCCCATGGAACCACCTCGGCATCAGCGGGCTCATGGCCGCTGCCCTGATCCTCGGCATCGGCATGATTCCCCGGGTGCTGGATCTGGCGCTGGTGGACTGGCGGATCGAGGCCATCAAGTTCGTCGCCCTGCTGTCCTGCGGCGCCGCAATCCGGCTGTCATGGTCGGCCGGCGGCCTGGTGGTGCAGGGCTTCTTCCTCGGCAACCTGTTGTGGATGACCGCGGTCGTCGGTCTCCTGTACCAGGACTCGCCCGAGCGGCTGTGCAATGCCTACCGGCTGGATGACCAGCAGTGGCTGGGAATGTGGCTCGTGGGCATCTCGGTCGCCATCGGCACGACCTGGCTGGTCCGCGCGTTCCGAGGACGGCAAGTGGGGCATGAGCCGGACACATTGACGCCCTGATGTCGGCGAGCTGATCCGCACCATCGGCGCGCGCTCGATCGGTCTGCCGAGGCACTACCGCCGGCCGGCTCGATCCTTCGCCTTATGTTCAGTCGGACTCGGATGACCAATGCTGAGGCAATATCTGCCATCAGGCTGCTCGAACCGTCGGCCGTGCCTGGCAGGACGACGGCCCCGCTCATCCGAAACAGGAAGTGAAAAATGACAAGAATCATCCTGATTGCACTACTGCTCCCCGCGTCATTCAGTGCTGCCGCCGCCAGCTTTACACCATTGGGAGACCTGGCCGGCGGCACCTTTGCCAGCGGGGCCACGGATATCTCCGGTAACGGCACGATCGTCGTCGGCAACAGCAGCACGGCCGCCGGCACCCGCGCGTTCATCTGGACTGCCAGTACCGGCATGGTGGAGATGGCGGCGGCCAACGGCATTACCCCAACCGTGGCGAATGCCATATCAGGCGATGGCACGGTGATCGTCGGCAGCTCCGGCTACTCCCTGAGTTGGCGTTGGTCCAGCGCGAGCGGCTTCCAGCCATTGGTGCCCGTGGCCGGCGAGACGGGGACCGCAACGAGTTCCGTATCCTACGACGGCAGTGTCGTGGGTGGCTCAAGCATTAATCCCTTCCCGCGCGCTGTCATCTGGACGGCACCGACGACCCCGGATCCATTGGGCATACCCATTGAAAGCAGCGTCCACGGCGTGTCAGCCGACGGCCTGGTGGCGGTGGGCGGTGGGCAACGAGACAACGTCGCATTCCGCTGGTCTGAAACGGATGGCATCACCTATCTGGGGGACCTGCCCGGCGGCAACACTTCCGCTGTCGCCATGGCCACCTCCGGCGATGGCAGCATCGTCGTGGGCAGATCCAGCTCGGCCGCCGGTGGCGAGGCATTTCGATGGACTGCCGATACCGGCATCCTTGGCCTGGGCGATCTTGCAGGCGGCATTTTCGGCAGCTCGGTCACCGATATCACGGCATCCGGCGACGTGATTGTCGGCAGTGGATCGGACAGCAGGGGACAACAGGCTGTCCTGTGGACCACTGCCGGCGTGGAGGCCATCTTCGACCTGCTGGTAGCCCAGGGTGTGATGCTGCCCGAGGGCTGGAGACTTACCAGTGCCAAGGCCATTTCTGACGACGGTCTTGCCATTGTCGGTACCGGCGTCAATCCCGATGGCTTTGTTGAAGGGTGGATAGCGCAGCTGGACCCCTACATCGTGCCGTTGCCGGCATCCATCTGGCTGTTCATCTCCTCACTCTCCGCCTTGGCGGGGCTTCGCCTTCGCAGCATCGGCCGCGCGACAGCCACTGCCAGCCACCGGTGACCACGCCGGTGGTGCCGGGGCACCTTCTTGGTAAGTGGTGCCGGGGCACCTTCTTGGTAAGTGGTGCCGGGGCACTTTCTTGGTAACCTGTCGCCGACGACAGCAGCGGTGACCTGCCATGCCTGACACACCCGAAGCCGCCGGCCACGCCGGCCCGACGCCACTGGCCTCCGCGACCTGGGACGGCACGCTCGAAGCCGACACGCTCGAAGCCGACACACCCGAGTTCAACCGCACGGAAATTGAACAGCTCCGCATGCGGATCATCGCGCTGGAAAGCCTCGTGATGTCGCTGTTCGCCGCGGGCAGCAACCGGCAACATGATCTGGCCCGAGAGATGTCCATGTACATCGCGCCGCGGCCCGGGTTCACGCCGCACGCATTGACCCTGCGTGCCGGCAAGCACATGAACAACCTGCTGGAGCGCGCCAGCACGATCCGCGACGAGATGCCTTCGACCAAACCGTACCGCCGCACGCGGATCTTCGACGAAGGAACGCTGCCCGCGAGCCTGCGTCGCGAGCATCGCACCAAGGCCGGCATCTGGGCCGTGATCCGCATCCTCGACGGCCGCGTGCGCTTCCGCATCAAGGAGCCGGAATCGGTCGCGATCCTGGAACCCGGCCGTCCGGGACTTGTGCAGCCCGAACAGCCGCATGTCGTCGAGCCGCTCGGGCCGGTGCGCCTGCGGCTGGAGTTCTATCGCCAGCAGCCCGAGCTGTGATCCGGCGGAATCGATCGTGAGGCTGCTGCCCCTCCTCGGCATCGACCTGCCGATCGTCCAGGCGCCGATCGGCAGCGCGGCAAGCCCCGCACTGGCGGCCGCGGTGGCCAACGCCGGCGGACTCGGCACGCTGTCGATCAGCTGGTCAACGGAGGCACAGATCCGCCGGATGATCCAGGCCACGCGGGCACTGACGCAGAGGCCGTTTGCGGTCAACCTCGTGCTGGAATGGCCCCAGGAGGAGCGGCTTGAGGTTGCCCTCGACGAGGGTGTCCGGCTCGTATCCACTTTCTGCGGCAATCCCGCTGCCAGCATCCGGGCCGTGCATGAGGCTGGCGGCCTGCTGATGCACACGATCGGTTCACTGGATGATGCCGCGGCGGCGATCGCGGCCGGCGCCGACATCATCGTGATCCAGGGCGTCGAGGCCGGCGGCCACGTCTGCACGGATATCCCGCTGATGCGCCTGATCGGGCAGATCCGCGCCGCCTTTCCCGATGCGCCGCTGGTTGCCGCCGGTGGCCTGGCCGATGCGGCCGATGTGGCGGCAGTGCTCGACGCCGGTGCCGACGCAGCGTGGCTCGGCACGCGCTTTGTCTGCTCGGTTGAAGCCAATGCGGCGACCCTGTACCAGCAGAAGATCATCGAGGCCTACGCCGATGACACCGTGATGACCACGGCCTTCTCGCTTGGCTGGCCTGATTCCCCGCACCGGGTGATCCGCAACAGCACGGTGCGCATGGCCGCCGATGCGCCGGCAAACCGCGCCGCGGGAAGCGCACCGGAAATCGTGGCACACTCCAGGCGCGGCACGCCGATCGAGCGCTATGCGTTCGGCATACCCACCCGCGACATGACAGGAGATCTCGAAGCGATGGCACTGTACGCCGGCTGCAGCGTGGAGAAGATCCATGACGTCAGGCCCGCGGCCGACCTCGTGCGGTCGCTCTCGGGAGTGCGCTGATGACACACCAGTTGCTGGTCATCGCCGGTGCCGGTCCCGGCATCAGCCTCGCGACGGCGCGCCGCTTCGGTGCCGAGGGCTTCGCCGTGGCACTGATCGGCCGCCGCGAGGAGTCGCTGCGGGCCCTGCAGGCGGGACTGCAGGAATCCGGCATCAGGGTCCTCATCCGGGTTGCAGACTGCGCGGATGAAACGCAGCTTGCCGAAGCGCTTCAGGAGATCCAGGCGGAGGCCGGTCCGGCAGGCGTGCTGCTCTACAACGCGGCCAACATCAAATGGAAGAACCTGCTGGATGACACGGCCGGCGCGCTGATCGCGGATTTCGCGGTGAACGTGGCCGGCGCGCTGACCGCTGCCAAGGCCGTGCTGCCCGGCATGCGCGCGGCCAACGAGGGCCTGCTGCTTTTCACCGGCTCGACCTTCGGCGAACGTCCGGTGCCCTCGTTCGGTTCCTTGTCCATCGGCAAGGCGGGATTGCGGAATCTCAGCCACGGCCTCGCGCAGTCGCTGCGTGACACGGCCATCAGGGTGCATTACCTCAACGTCAATGGTCGCGTCACGGCTGATGATCCGGCACGCAGTCCGCAGAAGATTGCCGAGCGGTGCTGGGAGTTGCACCAGGCAGGCGGCCTGGCGCCGGCCGTCGACGTGTCGATCTGACCCGCCTAGGCGTCTTCCTCGCCCGTCCGGCCCTGCCCCGGCGCAGGCCGTCGGCCACCGAACAGCTTGGCCGCGATCTGCGGCAGCTCCGCCGTCAGTTGCGCCTGGTTCGCCGGCAGGATGTCGGCCGGCATGCCGTGGATGCCATTGTTGCCGAACCAGGCAAACAGGCTGTCGGTCTCGGCGTCATCCAGCACCACCGGGATCGGCGGCTGGCGCCGGCTCCGCGAGTTGTATTGCGGGCTGAAGAAGTTGAACGCGTGGGTCCAGTAGTCGTTGTATTCGGCATTGCCCGGCTTGCCGTCGAGTGCCTTCTTCGTGGCATCGGCCGCCATGTAGCCGCAACCGAAGGCACCCTTGATCGCCGTCTCGGCGTAAGCCAGGTTGTCGCCAATGCAGATCACGTTGCCGCGCGCCGCTTCACGGACCGGTGGGCGCAGATCCATGCTGCAACCCTGCCGGTCGACGATGGTGGCGCGCTTGAACATCCCGGCAAATGCGGAAGTCTTCAGGAAGGCTTCGAGGATCTGCGGCAGGCGGACCGGGCTTGCGACCGGCGCCGAACAACTGATTTCCCAGAGTCCCGGCGGCCACGGGCCGACGTTCAGGAAACCCTTGTGCACGGACGGCTGGGTGAAGCGCGCGCGGCGCATCTCGCGGAACGGCACGTCGCAACGGTCGAGGATGAAACTCATGAACCGGAGCTTGCCGGGGCCGTCGCCGCGACCCTCATCGAAACCCAGTTCCGCGGCCAGCGAGGAGAAGGAGCCATCGGCCAGGATCGCGCGCTTCGCGAGCAGGGTCTCCTCGCCGGCTTCGGTCTTCACCTTGAGCCTGACGCCGTCATCCCCGTCCTCGATCGACAGGCAGCGGGTACCGCCCTGGATCCGGCAGCCGGCTTTGGCCGCTTCCTCGAGCAGGCCGTGCAGCATGACCTCCTTGTCGATCACGAAGCCGTCGATGCCGCGGCTGCTTTTCTCGCGATCGAAGGTGGCGCCGGAAGGCGACACCCAGGACTCGTTGAAGCAGGGATCGAGTTCCCCGGCATAGGCAAACGATGCATCTTCCGGCAGGCCGTGCATGCGGATCATGTGCTTGCCGGGTGCGCCGACTTCGATCGTGCAGGTCGCGCGCCGGATGTTGACGTCGGTGATCGGCGCGTCGGAGGAAAATCCGCCCTCGCCGAGCCGGAGCAGCCGGCTGCAGAAGCGCGTGACGTTGCCGGCTTCCTTCAGCTTCTCGATGATCAGGACATTCAGGCCATCACGCGCGGCCTTGCGCGCAGCCATGCAGCCGCCTGGACCGGCGCCCACGATGATCAGGTCGTACTTCATGACATCCCACCCGTTCCCTTCGGACCGGGAATTATAGGGATGCCCGGCGGGTGCCGGTATGCGTACTGGTCCGGACCACTCCCCTCAGGCCTGCTGGAATTCCCGCAAGACCATCGTCAGGATGCCGCCGTGGTGGTAGTACTCCACCTCCACGGGCGCATCGATTCGAACGATCGCTTCAAACGACAGGGTCGAGCCGTCCGGCCGGATGGCCGACACGCGAGCCTTCTGTCGCGGCGTGATCTGTCCGGCCACGCCCGTGACGGACAGCAACTCGGTACCGGTCAGGCCCAGCGATTCGGCGGACTCACCATCGAGGAACTGCAGCGGCAGGATGCCCATGCAGACGAGGTTGCTCCGGTGGATCCGCTCGTAGGACCGCGCGATCACCGCCTTCACGCCGAGCAGTGCCGGCCCCTTGGCCGCCCAGTCCCGCGAGCTGCCCGAGCCGTATTCCTTGCCGGCAATGACCACGAGCGGCGTGCCTTCCTGCTGGTAGGCCATCGCCGCGTCGTAGATGCTGAGCTTCCGGCCCGTGGGCACATGGATGGCCCACGAACCCTCGCTGCCGGGAACCATCAGGTTGTGCAGCCGGATGTTGCCGAAGGTGCCGCGCATCATGACTTCATGGTTTCCGCGCCGCGAGCCGAAGCTGTTGAACTCGGCCGGCGGCACGCCCTGCTCCACCAGGTACCGGCCCGCCACGGATCCGGCGGTGATCGCGCCAGCGGGGGAAATATGATCGGTCGTGATGGAATCACCGAAGAGCGCCAGCACACGCGCTCCCTTGATGTCGGTCATCGGCGAGGGCGTCGGCCCGGCATCGATGAAGTACGGTGGCTCGCGCACGTAGGTTGACGCCGGGTCCCACTCGAACAGCGTTCCGGTCGGTGCCGGCATGGACTTCCACCGGTCATCGCCCTCGAAGATCCGGCCGTACTCGAGGTCGAACTGACCGGCATTGACCGCGGAGGCCACGAGCGCCGCGACTTCATCGGCCGGGGGCCAGATGTCCTTCAGGTAGACGGGCTTGCCCTGTGGATCATGGCCGAGCGGGTCCTTCTTGAGGTCGCAGAGCACGGTGCCCGCCAATGCGTAGGCCACCACCAGCGGCGGTGACGCCAGGTAACTGGCCTTCACCTGTTCGTGGATGCGGCCCTCGTAGTTGCGATTGCCGGACAGCACGGCGGCGACGGTCAGGTTATGGGTCCGCACGGCCTGCGCGACCGGCGGCGGCAGCGGGCCCGAATTGCCGATGCAGGTGGTGCAGCCATAGCCGACGAGGTTGAAACCGAGCTGGTCGAGGTACGTGACCAGCCCTGCCTTCTCGAGATAGCGGGTGACCACGCGCGATCCCGGCGCCAGCGAAGTCTTCACCCAGGGCTGGCACTTGAGCCCGGCCTTCACTGCGTTCCGCGCCAGCAGCCCCGCGGCGATCATCACCGATGGATTCGAGGTGTTGGTGCAGCTCGTGATGGCGGCGATCACGACGCAGCCGTCGGTCACCGCACTGCCGGCATCCCCACCATCGATCTTCCCGGGCACGCCGTCGACAGTCTCGCCGACCGGAATCCCGCCTTCATTGACCAGGCGCGCAATCGCCCTGCCGTCGCTGTCCAGCTTGACGTGGTCGAACGCCGCGCTGAAGGATCGCCGGACGCCAGACAGCGACACGCGATCATGGGGCCGCTTCGGTCCGGCCACGCTCGGTTCGATGGTCCCGAGGTCCAGGTCGAGCACCTCGCTGAAGGTTGGCTCGGGGTCACCATCCGTCCTGAACAATCCCTGTTCCTTCGTGTAACGCTCGACGCGATCAACGAGCGCACCACGTCCGGTCAGCTTCAGGTAATCGAGCGTGGTGGCATCGACCGGGAACAGCGTGGAGGTGGCGCCCCCTTCCGGCGACATGTTGGCGAGCGTGGCCCGATCGGCGATGCCGAGGCTGCTCAAGCCAGGACCGAAGAACTCGACGAACTTGCCGACCACGCCATGCGCACGCAGCTTCTGCGCCAGCGTCAGCACGAGGTCGGTGGCCGTCGTGCCCGGCGGCAGCGCCCCGACGGCCCGGATGCCCACCACGATCGGCGTCGGCAGGAACATCGGCTGGCCGAGCATGGCTGCTTCGGCCTCGATGCCGCCAACGCCCCAGCCCAGCACGCCGAGGCCGTTCACCATCGGCGTGTGCGAATCGGTGCCGACCACCGTGTCGGGAAAGACCCACCCATCGCGGGCGATGACCACCTGGCCGAGGTGTTCGAGGTTGACCTGATGGCAGATCCCGGTACCGGGCGGCACCACGCGAAAACCGTTGAACGCCTGCTGCGCCCAGTTGAGCAGCGCATAGCGTTCGCGATTGCGGTGGTACTCCATCTCGAGGTTGAACGCATAGGCGTCGTTGCCGCCGAAGTGGTCCACCTGCACGGAGTGGTCGATCACGAGGTCGACCGGGATCAGCGGATTGACGCGACCCGGATCATGCCCCGCGCGCGCCACCGCGCTGCGCAACGCAGCGAGATCAACCACGGCCGGCACGCCGGTGAAATCCTGCATCAGCACGCGGGCCGGCATGAAGGCCAGTGATGCCTCGGCACCCTTCGGCCACCGGGCGAGCGCCACGACATCCGCGACGGATACATCACCGCCGCCGACGCGGCGTGCGATGTTCTCGAGCAGGATCTTGACGGTGTGCGGCAGGCGCGCGATGTCCGCGCCCGTCTGAGCGGAAAGCCTGTCGAAACTGATGAAACGCGCGGGACCGGCTTGTGTTTCCAGTGTCGCGACCGCATCGAGTGTATCGTTGCCCATGATGTTCATCCTTCGATCCGGAAGAAGCGGGCATCGCTGTTGAAAGGATTTCTGGACGATGCCCGCGAGTTCGTATCGTACACTCGAAGCGCTGCTGAAGGCCGTGCGCGCCTGCCGCGCCTGCGAAGCAGACCTGCCACTCGGCCCGCGGCCCGTCCTGCAGGCCGGCGCCACGGCAAGGATCCTCGTGGTCGGCCAGGCACCCGGCTTGCGCGTCCACCAGACCGGCATTCCGTGGGATGACCCCAGCGGCGAACGCCTGCGCGACTGGATGGGCGTGGACCGCGACACGTTCTACGACGCATCGCAGGTCGCGATCATCCCGATGGGCTTCTGCTATCCGGGCCGCGGCACCAGTGGCGACTTGCCGCCACGCCGGGAATGCGCGCAATTGTGGCTGGACCAGCTGCTCGCCAAGCTGCCGCGGATCAGCCTGACGCTGCTCATCGGGCAATACGCGCAGAAGCACTATCTCGGCAATCGACGCAAGGCATCATTGCTGGAGACCACCCATGCGTGGCGCGAATATGCGCCAGCCTACTTCCCGCTGCCGCATCCCTCACCGCGCAACACGCCGTGGTTCCAGCGCCATCCGGAGTTCGAGCGGGAGGTCATCCCCGCCTTGCGCAAATGCGTTGCTGCGCTGCTATCCGGGGTAGACGAGCGCCCCGTCCACAATGCGCGCCGGTGATGTATACGGATGCGGAACGGCATGGCGGGCGTCGAGGATGTGCATCACCTCGCCACCACGCGCCCGCAGCACGTCGGAGATCAACGCGCGATGGCACCGCCACCAGACGGCTTCGGAGCACATCACCGCGGTCCGGCACCGGCCCGCGATCGCCAGCAGCTCCGCAAGCCCGGTCGCGAATTCGGCGGTGCCGATGTGATCGGCGTAGCCGCGGAACGATGCATTGCGCCATGCGGTATTGGGTGAATCCGGCCTGGCTCGTCGCCGGCCGCCGAGTGCCGGGATCCAGTGGTATTCAATCGAGTGCTCGAGAAGTGCCGCACGCAGTGCCTCCTGGCCGAACCACGGCTGGCGTCGCGATCCCGGAAAGCGGCGGACATCGGCCACGGCCTCGATGCGGTAGCCGGCAAGCAGTTCCAGGAATTCGGCGAGCGTGCGGCTGGAATGGCCCACTGTCCATATCGCCGGAGTGGTAGATTGCATGCAAGAAGAACTCCGGACAGGAGACGCCAATGGCCGATGACCAGACTCTGCCCACGGGACCCGATTTGCGCAAGGGCATCGCCGCGACCGACCTCGCCGACGGCGGCATGGTGGCCGGCCATGTCGGTGGCGACGCGGTGCTGCTGGTACATCGCGGCAGCGAGTATTTCGCGGTTGATGCGTTATGCACGCACTACCATGCGCCGCTCAAGGACGGCCTCGTGGTCGACCACACGGTGCGCTGCCCCTGGCACCACGCCTGTTTCGACCTCCGCACCGGCGAGGCCGTGCGCCCGCCGGCTTTCGCGTCGCTGGCCTGCTGGGTCGTCGAGCAACGGGATGGCCGGGTCTTCGTGACGGGAAGGCGGGATGAAGCGCGGCCCGCCAGGCGCAGCACGGCAGCCACATCGGCGTCCGAACGTGTCGTGATCATCGGAGGCGGTGCGGCCGGTTTCGCGACCGCCGAGCAACTGCGCCGCGAAGGCTACGCCGGCAACGTGACGATGGTGAGCGATGACGACGCATCGCCGGTGGACCGCCCCAACCTGTCCAAGGACTACCTCGCCGGCACGGCTCCCGAGGACTGGGTACCGCTGCAACCAGCGGATTTCTACCGGGACCACCGCATCGACCTCAGGTTGTCGACCCGGGCCTACAGCATCGACGCAAGGGCCCGCGAGGTGGTGCTCGCCACCGGCGACAGGCTCCGCTACGACCGCCTGCTGCTCGCCACCGGCGCGGAGCCCGTGCGCATGACGATCCCGGGTGGCGACAAGCCCCACGTGCACACACTGCGCTCCCTCGCCGACAGCCGGGCCATCATCGGGCGGATTGCCACGGCACGCCGGGCGGTCGTGCTCGGCGCGAGCTTCATCGGGCTGGAGGCCGCGGCATCGCTCCGGGCCCGCAACCTCGAAGTCCACGTGGTCGACCCCGGCCCGCGGCCGATGGAGCGCGTGTTCGGGCCGGAACTGGCCGACTTCGTGCGCACGCTGCACGAGCAGCACGGCGTGGTCTTCCACATGGGCGACACGGCCAGCGCGATCACCCCCACGAGCGTGCAACTGGCCAGCGGCGGCATCCTGGATGCCGACGTGGTCGTGGTCGGCATCGGTGTGCGGCCGCGGCTGGATCTCGCCACGCAGGCCGGCCTCGCGGTGGATCGCGGCGTGATCGTCAACGAGTACCTGGAAACCAGCTCGCCCGGCATCTATGCCGCCGGCGACATCGCGCGCTGGCCGGACCCGCACAGTGGCGAACGCATCCGCGTGGAGCACTGGGTGGTCGCCGAGCGGCAGGGACAGTGTGTCGCGCAGAACATGCTCGGCCGGCAGCGGAAGTTCACGGCGGTGCCGTTTTTCTGGAGCCAGCACTACGACGTACAGATCAACTATGTCGGCCATGCCGCCGGCTGGGACAGGCTCGAGGTCGAGGGCAGCATCGCTGGCCGGGATTGCCTCGTGCGCTACCTGCGCGACGGCCGCGCGCTGGCCGTAGCTTCGATTTTCCGCGACGTCGAGAGCCTGAAGGCAGAACTTGCGATGGAAGGAACAACGACATGATCCGCATCAAGCGCAGTTATGAAGAACCGGCGCGCGGCGACGGCAAGCGTTTCCTCGTGGAACGGCTGTGGCCGCGGGGCATGAAGAAGGAAGAGCTGCATGCCGATGCCTGGTTGAAGGACGTGGCACCCAGCACCGCGCTCCGGCAGTGGTACGGGCACGTGGTGGAACGCTGGCCGGAGTTTCGCCAGCGCTATCGCAAGGAGCTCGATGCCAGGCCGGACAGCTGGGCACCCATCCTGGCGGCCGCCCGCCAGGGAACCGTCACGCTGCTTTATGCAGCACACGACACCGAGCACAACGGCGCGCTCGTGCTGTGCGAGTACCTCGCGGAGCGGCAGCAGGCCCCGGCAACGCGAGCAGCAAAGCCATCGGCAAAGGCGGCGACAAAGCCAGCGACAAAATCAGTGGCAAAGGCGCCGGCGAAGCGCAAGGCTGCGACGGCACGGCGGCCAGCCAGCAAGCCGCGGTAAGCCGGCTGCAGGCTGGCGGCCAGGCGGCATGGCCGCACGGGGTGGCCGGCCGCCGGCGGATTTCAGTGCGATCAGCGGTAGACCAGTACCGGCATGCTGGCCTGGTCCACCACCTTGCGCGCAACGCTGCCCATCACGAGCTTCCTGAAGCCACCATGCCCGTGGGTTGCGATGAACACCACGTCGCACTTGTGTTTGGCCGCGACAGCCAGGATTCCCTCGGCCGGCCGGTAACCCCGGCTGACCACCGGAGTGAAGGCAACGCCCGAGCGTGCCGCGATCCTGCCGATCTTGTCCACCTGCCGCTTGCCGGCGGCCCGGTTCCCGGCATTGATGTCGTCGATCATCTGCTGGCTGACCATGGCCCGGGCCCGGAAAGCCGGCTCCAGCTCCTCGACGATGGCACAGCCGACAACCCGGGCACCGAGTGCCTTGGCGAGCGCGATGCCGGCGCGTGCCGCCTTCATCGAGATCGGTGAACCGTCCGTGGGAATCAGGATCCGCTTGAACATGCTGTGGTCCTCATTGAAAGAAACTCATGGCCTGGCGCCGCATCAGACCTCCGACCGGCCGGATCGTTCGCGGAAGAACCTGGCATTCCGCTGGATGAACCGCTTGATCCAGGCTTCCAGAAACGAATGGCTGCGCCGGTGCAGGTGCCACCAGCCGGCCGCGCAGACCACGAGCGCGCCAAGGCAATCGACGATCAGGTCCAGCATCGTGTCGGTGAGGCCCGAAGGGTCGTTGCGGGTCGGCTTCTGCATGGTGGTGCCGAACAGCTGGTCCATCCCGAACTCGAAGATCTCCCACAGCGTACCGGCCGCCACGGCAAAGGCGAAGGCAAACAGGGCCACCAGCCCCGGGCGGATCTGCATGCTGGTGTTCCGATTCTCGTTCAGGATGTAGACCAGCAGGAAACCGAGGACGCCGAGCAACAGGCCGGAGGTCGTGTGCAACGCGGTGTCCCACCACCAGACCCGCTCGTAGAAGCTCCGGAACTCGCCGAGGAACAGGGCGGCAAACACGAAAAGAATGGTCAGGACCTCGTACTCCAGCGGGATGCGCACCGGCAGCCGGTCCCGGAACAAGACGGGGGCACTGGTCAGGACCATGATCGCCAGCAACCAGACGGCACTGCCCCACAGGTTCTCGGTGAGCAGCCAGATCAGCTCGACGGCCATGACGGCCTGGAGGATCGCCAGCAGGATCAGGCGCACGCGTGCTTCGAGGCCATCCCCGGCAGTGGTTGATGGGTCCGTCGGCAGGGGGTCAGGTCGCACGGGTCGGCATCGGTTTATTTACAAGGCCACCGCATATGCCGACAATCATAGGCGAACATCGGATCGGGCAACGGGCAATGAGTGAAGTGGAATTCGAAAATGGCGCCTTCAGCGTCGATGCGACGCTGATTGCCTCCGGACTTGGCATCGACGCCGTGCAGGTGCAGCCCTTCATGCGCGATGGAACGATCACGAGCATTTGCGAGCGCGGCGTCGACGAGGACGCCGGCCGCTACCGGCTGACGTTTTTCCATGAAACCCGCAGCTTCCGCCTGCTGGTCGATGATTCCGGCCACGTGATCCAGAAGTCCAGGATCAAGCTGGCCACCTCGCCGGGCGCATCCCGGAAGGCCGGCCCGGATCGCTGAACTCGGCGTCTGTCCGTCGATCATGGCAACAACCCTGGAGTAGCGATCATGACGAATTTCCGTGGCATGTTCCTGGCGGCCCTCGCGGCCATCGGCATCGGTCTTCCCGGCATGGCCGCCCTGGCGGCGGAGAACGCCGGTGCTGCAAGCAGCCATGTGCAGACCGTGCTCATCACGGGCTCGGACAAGGGCATGGGCCTCGAGATGGCGAGGCAGTTCGCGGCCCGAGGCGACCGGGTCATCGCGACCACCCGCAATCCCGGGAAGGCGACAGACCTGAATGCGCTGGCGGCGGCCAACCCGAAGGTCAGCGTCGACAAGCTCGATGTCACGAGCCAGCAGGACATTGACGCGCTGGTCGCCAAGTACAAGGACACGCCGATCGACATCCTCATCAACAACGCCGGCGTCAACGGTGGCATGCAGAACCAGATGCTCGGCAAGTTCAACTATGCCGCCTTCGAGGATGTGTTGCGCGTCAACACGATCGCCCCGCTGCACATCGCCGAGGCCTTCCTGCCGAACGTGCTTGCGAGCCGCGACAAGCGCATCGTCGCAATTTCCAGCAGCGAGGGATCCATCGGCAAGGTCACGTCCCCACGCCTGTATTTCATGCGGGCCAGCAAGGCGGCGCTCAACATGGAGATGAAGAACCTCGCCATCCAGTTGAAGCCCAAGGGTGTCAGCGTCGGCATCATCAACCCGGGCATGGTGGACACGGAATTCATGAAGGGTGCGCCGAAGAACATGCTGCGCCCGGTCGACGAGGCCGTGCGGGGCATCATCCGCAACATCGACTCGCTCACCATCGCCAACACGGGCACGTTCATGAATTACGACGGCACGACCCTGCCCTGGTAACGGGGCAAACCAGCTGCAGCTGGGTCCTGCGACGAGGGAGAATTACATAATCCAGCCCCGCGCCAGTTGACACCATGCCGCATCCGGGCGCACTTTAATGCAGTCGCCTTTAAAGCAATAACCACACAGGCGGCTGCTTTCGAGGGGGTTTCGGCCATGTGCACGCTCGCTCTCCGCGCTCCTGTCCTGTTGCTCGCCACGCTCGCCATGCCGGCGACGGGCGCAACACTCACCTGGAACAACGTCAACGGCGACTGGGCTGTCGGCGGCAACTGGACGCCTGCCGGACCACCGGGCACGGGTGATATCGCAGTCGTCAACGTCGCCAATCCGCAGCTTGCCAGCGACACGACGATCCTCGGCCTGAACCAGGGCGGCGGCACGGTTTCCGGCGCGGGCAACCTCACGGTCACGGGGTCCTCGAGCTGGACTGGCGGCAGCCAGAGCGGCACTGGCTCGACCACCTACAGCGACACACTGGCCATCACCGGCCCGGGGCTCAAGGTGCTGGTCGGTGGTCGCACGCTGAACCTGCAGGGCACGACGACCTGGAGCGGCAACACGGCCACCAGCAACAACGCGATCCGCTTCTGGAACGGTGCCACGATCAACAACTCGGGCACCTTCAACGACGACAACCCCTTCGATTCCTTCATCGAGCACAACGTCGGCGGCCCGCACGCATTCAACAACATCGGCACCTTCAACAAGAACGCGAACACCACCACCCTGGTGGATTCCGGCGTGGCCTTCAACAACTCGGGCACGGTCAACGTGAACAACGGCGTGTTCCTGCCCGGAGGCGGCGGCACGAGCACCGGCACCTTCAACATCGCCGACGGCGCGAAGCTCGAGTTCCGGAACGGGAGCCACACGCTCAACAACGTCACGACGAGCGGCGCCGGCACCTTCCAGATCAGCACGGAAAACGTCGGCGCCGATGCCGTGGTGGCCGTGAACGGCGGCACGCACACGACGCCCTTCCTGCTGAGCGGCAGCACCATGACCGGAACCGATGCCACCTTCCAGGGCCCGGCCACCTGGACCGGCGGCACCATCAACGGTGCGGCGACCACTACCTTCGCCAACGCCCTCACCATCAGCGGCATCAACACCAAGTCCATGACGGGTGGGCGCACGGTGGCGGCGGGTGACACAACCTGGACCGGCAATACCGGCGCGAACAACACCATCGCCATTTCGGGCGGCAGCATCTTCACCAGTTCCGGCACCTTCACGGACTCGAATGCTTTCAACAGCAGCATCACCGGCGGCAACGGCGGCGGCACCTTCAACAACAACGGCACCTTCGACAAGCAGTCGGCGACGACCACTTCCGTCAGCACCGCCTTCAACAACAACGGCACGGTCAACGTGAACGCCGGCGTGTTCCTGCCGGGCGGCGGTGGCACGAGCACCGGCACCTTCAACATCGCCGACGGCGCGAAGCTCGAGTTCCGGAACGGGAACCACGCGCTCAACAACGTCACGACGAGCGGCGCCGGCACCTTCCAGATCAGCACGGAGAACGTCGGCGCCGATGCCGTGGTGGCAGTGAATGGCGGCACCCACACTACGCCGTTCCTGCTGAGTGGCAGCACCATGACCGGGACCGATGCCACCTTCCAGGGCCCGGTGACCTGGACTGGCGGCACCATCTCGGGCAACGCGGCCACCACGTTCACGAACGATGTCGCGATCACGGGCGCAGGCCTCAAGGTGCTGGTCGGCGGCCGCACGCTGAACCTCGAGGCGACGACAACCTGGAGCGGCAGCACCGGCAACAACAACAATGCGATCCGCTTCTGGAATGGCGCCACGATCAACAACCACGGCACGTTCAACGACGACAATGCCTTCGATTCCTTCATCGAGCACAACGTCGGCGGCCCGCACAACTTCAACAACATCGGCACC
>CAZMVP010000005.1:0-34600 GCA_964569355.1 uncultured Chromatiaceae bacterium
TTGAACAATGCCGGGATTTCCGGTGCCGACGAGATGGGCAGCTTCGGCCACCTGGACTACGCGGTCTACGACAAGGTGCATGCCGTCAATGTGATCGGACCGCTCAAGATGGCGGAGGCCTTCCTGCCGAGCATCGAGGCCAGCCAGCAGAAGAAGATCATCAACATCAGCAGCACCGAGGGATCGATCGGTCTGGTCCGCGGTCGGGGCGGCAGCTACTTCTACCGTTCCAGCAAGGCTGCGCTGAACATGGTCATGCGCTCGCTCTCGGTCGACCTGAAGCCGAAGGGCATCACGGTGGGCCTGGTATCGCCCGGCCTCGTTCGGGACGATTTCACCAAGGGCCTCGACCTGCCGATCATGATCACGCCGGCGCAGAGCGCGGCGGCGGTCATCAAGGTGATCGATGGCTACGACCTGTCGAAGACCGGTACGTTCGTACGACACACGGACGTCGAGGCGCCGTGGTAAGGCCGGTCCTCCCTGCCCCATGCCGAGACCACCGATGCCGGACCTGTCGATAGTGGAGCTGTCGCCATGCACACTTTCCACGCCATTGCCCTTGTCACCTGCGTCGCCATCGCGCTCTTTGGCTGCGCCAAGGAATCCTCGCCTTCTGCCACCGGCCAATCGCCCGTGACGACAGCCGCCAACGCGGATGCCGCCTTCGGGCAAGCCGTGGATGCCTTCATCGAGGACTACCTGAAGCAGAACCCGGTCTTCGCCGCCAACGCCGGCCGCCACGAATTCGACGGCCAGCTGCCGGACTACAGCCCCGCCACGCTCAAGGCCCTCGGCGACTGGCTGCACGTCCAGCGCGACCACTTCGCCACCTTCACGGATGACAAGCTCGATGCGAAGGACCGGTTCCGCCGCGATTACCTGTTGGCGGTGATCGACGGCAGCCTGTTCTGGCTCGAGGATTCCGGGTTCGCATGGAACAACCCAGAGTTCTACCTCGGCGACCTGTCGCCGAGCATGTACCTCACCCGGCCCTACGCGCCGCTCGGGCAGCGCATGGCGGCCTTCATCCGCTACCAGCAGGCGCTGCCGAAGGCAATCGAGCAGATCAAGGCCAACCTCAAGCTGCCGCTGCCGGCCTCGTACATCGAACTCGGCGTGGATGCCTTTGGCGGTTATGCCAGCTTCTTCGCCAGCGAAGTGCCAAAGGCCTTCGCCGACGTCGATGACAACGTGCTGCAGGCAAGGTTGAAGTCGAGCAACGCCGCGGCGATCAAGGCCACGCAGGACATGGCCGACTGGCTCGTGGCGCAGCGGCCGCAAGCCACGCAGGATTTCGCGCTGGGCGTGGATCGGTTCCGGAAGATGCTGTACGCCACCGAACGCGTGGACATCCCGCTGGCCGACCTGAAGGCCGCCGGCGAAGCCGATCTCGCCCGCAACCTCGCCGCGCTCAAGGCCGCCTGTGCACGGTACGCGCCCGGCAAATCACTGCAGCAGTGCGTCGCGAAGGAACAGGCCGACAAGCCCGAAGACGGCGCAGTCGACGGTGCACGCAAGCAATTGGCCGGGCTGCGCCAGTTCATCCTCGACAAGGGTGTCGTCTCGATTCCCGGCGACGAGCAGGCAAAGGTGGAGGAAGCGCCGGCGTACAATCGCTCCAACATTGCCTACATCGAGATCCCCGGCCCGTTCGAGAAGAACCTGCCGGCGGTCTACTACATCGCGCCGCCGGATCCGGACTGGTCGAAAGCCGAACAGCAGGCCTACATCCCCGGCAAGGCCACGCTGCTGTACACCTCCGTGCACGAAGTGTGGCCCGGCCACTTCCTGCAGTTCCTGCATTCGAACCGCGCGAGCTGGAAGTTCGGGCAGCTGTTCGTCGGCTATGCCTTTGCCGAGGGCTGGGCGCACTACTGCGAGGAACTGATGTTCGACACCGGACTGGACGGCGCCACGCCCGAATCCCATGTCGGCCAATTGACCGACGCACTGCTGCGGGACGTGCGTTTCCTCTCGGCCATCGGCATGCACACCGAGGGCATGACGATGGCGCAGTCGGAGCAGATGTTCCGCGACAAGGCCTTCCAGGATCCCGGCAATGCACGCCAGCAGGCCGCACGCGGTACCTACGATCCCGCCTACCTGAACTACACGCTCGGGAAGCTGATGATCATGCAGCTGCGCGAGGACTGGACGAGGGACAAGGGTGGCCATGCTGCCTGGAAGGCCTTCCACGACGGATTCCTGTCCTACGGCGGCCCGCCGATTCCGCTGGTCCGCGCGCAGATGCTCGGCGGTGCGCCGGCAGCGAGGTTGTGGAGTGCCACTTCCGGCGAGGGCAGCCCGCCTGCCGGCTAGCCTCGCCGTGCCGGCAACTCCGCGATCATCTGCGCGGCGAGCGGCGCATAGCCACCCGCAAAGTGGTGGTCGCCCTCCTTCTCGTGGACGGTCACCCAGGCTGGCAGGCGCGGCTCGGTGCACAGGCTGTAGGCGACCTCCCGCTTGCCGTAGTAGCACACCACCGGGACCCGGTTGTGGATCGCCTCGAGCGGCGGCAAGGCATCGTAGTGCTCGACCTTGTTGAACTTCTCGAGCAAGGTCTTCACGAAGGCCTTCACACGCCCCGCCGCCAACATGTAGCCCTCGAACTGGATTTCGAAGCCCACGCGGCGCTCTGGCGCCAGCAGCACGACCTGCGCGATGCGCCCGTGGTTCGCCGGGCTCAGGCGATCCATCAGCATCGGCAGGACATCGGCACCGAACGAGAAGCCCACCAGCCACACGCGGCGCTTGTGCCACTGCTCGAGGGATTTCGAGATCAGCGCATCCAGCTCCGCCGCCGCCACGTCAGGCGGCCGGTTCCGCCAGAAGTAGTGGAACACATTGACGCCGAGCACCGGAATGCCACGCGCGGCAAAGTCATCGCCGAGCTGCTTGTCGAGATCGGCCCAGCCTCCATCACCCGAATACAGGATTGTCAGCACGTCGTCCTTGCCGGCCGGCGCCACGCTGCCGGCAGCCGGCGGGAGCATGACCGTGGATCGCTCGAGGCTGGGTTTCGCATACAGGGACCAGGCCAGCGGTATGGCAATAAAACACACGAGAATCACAACCCATATCGTTGTTTTTACGTGACTTCGCATGCCTGATTATAGGCCGGTCACGGCCGATCGCGCAGCTCCCGCGGCTGCCGCCGCAGCCAGCCAAGCAGCGCGACAGCCGAGCCAAACAGCCACACGGCCGGCGGCACCGGAATCACCTGGACGAGCGCATCGGTATACGCCCCATCCCCGTTCTGCACGGTCAGGATCACCTTGTCGCCGGCGGCCGGCACCAGATGACCCGGCACGAGGCGGTCCAGCAGCGAGGTATTGAGCAACAACTCCCAGGACGTCACATGCCCTTCCACCGGATCGTATATCCAGATCATGCGGGCGGCGTACTTGCCGGGTTGCGGGTCAGGCGAGATGCCGGCCCAGTCGAGGTGGCCGGGCTTGTCGAGGACCAGCAGCTGGCTGGAGTTGCCGGCCCAGGTCCACGGCTCATCCTGTCCGGCCGTGACGGCCGTGGCACCGAAGTAGGCAGACGTCTTCACCTGCACCCGGCCACCGCCGCTGGAACCGCTGCTGTCGCCGTTGCCGCTGCCGGGTGCCGTCGTGCTCGTGGTCCAGGTCGCGGCGCTGGTGCCGAACTTTGCCTGCAGCTTGAGCGTGCTTGGGTTGCCTCCGGCGGGAAGCAGGCCATTGATTGACTGGCCCGTGATGGCCGTCCAGCCGGCAACCGCCGCAGTGATCGTCTGGAACTTCCCGCCCACGGCCACCACGTTGTCGCCGGCAAGCCAGGAATTGGCGCCATCGCTGATTTCGAGGCTCGATCCGGACTCGACCGCAAACGCGGCACTGTAGGTATCGAAGGCGTAATTCGCCGAGCCTGTGACGTAAACGCCATTTGCCAGCGAGTTGCCCCCGGCAGTCCAGGCATCTGCCATGGGATCACCCGTCACCGACGCCGCCTGCGTGGATGCCATTGCCAGGAGCAGCAGGCCCGGCCCCAATACTCTCGTCATCATCTCCCCGGTCGTCATGGCTCTCAGTCCCCCCTTGTTATGACTTCTTGCCGGACCTGGCGGCCCGTGTGGCGGGCAAGCTGGAATTATTCTGGCAGCCCCGTCTTGGACCATACGCCACGCGGCACAGGGCGGACAACCCGCCAGGTCGACCGGCCTGGCTCTTCCCGCTCCGTGCGGCCATGGCGGCGCTGCATTAAGTGAAATCCCGGGATTTGAGACAGGCTGCGGAAATCACCCATTCGGGTGACGACATCGGTTGGAAGGCCCTGCTAAAAAGACCCCGTCTACTCGAAGAACAACGTCGGCGCCGCCGGCAAAGAATGACAACGGGAACTGCAGTTGGGGGAACACATGACCAGCACGCTGGGATCGGTCCGCGTAATTCGGGCCAGGAGCGGGGCAATGGCACTGATCTGGTCTGCCGTGGCCGCCTTGGGGCTTGGCTTGCTGGCAGCGCCGGCGTCAGCCATCACGGTGGTCTATGCATGGACTCCCGATGCCGGCCAGGGGGGCACGGGCAGCCTCACCCTGTCGAGCCCCAGCATCATTGATCCTGCGAATTTCACTTCGATCGCCGCCAGCTCGCTGACGGGTCTCACCTACCAGTGGAATAACGGCGCAACGATCGATTTCGGCTCCGTGCTGACGAACAATGCACCCAGCTGGACTGCCTGTGCCGGTTACCTGATCACCGGGTTCCAGATCACTGCCAACTCGGTACCGGCGACCAGCGGTACCTTCAGCCTGCAGAACTCCGCCGGCAGCTGCTATCCAGGTCCGGTGGTCGTGGCCGGACCAGGCTACAACGCCACCAACTCCGTCCTTTATGGCCCCGAAGGAAACTCGGGCCACTGGACGTTCTCGGCAGTCGTGCCGGTGCCGGCAACCGTGTGGTTGTTCGTGTCGGCCTGCGCTGCACTTGCTGGCTGGCGCCGTCGCAAGATCAGCTGATTTTCCCCGATAGGCAGAAAGAGCCACGCACGTTGTGCCTGGCTCTTTTCATTTGCCCGCATCGGCCGGCCGGGCAATGCAAAAACGACTATCCTGTGGCATGAACCCGACAACTTCATGCACAGGACCCGTGTAAATTGAGCATACGCAATCTCCGCCATCTCCTGGAGCCGCGATCGGTTGCCGTGATCGGCGCGTCGGATCGACCCGGCAGCCTCGGAAACCTCGTGATGCGCAACCTGCTGAAGGGCACCTTCAGCGGCCCCATCCGGGCCGTCAACCTGCGGCATGACACCGTGGCCGGCCAACGGGCCTACCGTACCGTCAAGGACCTGCCGGAGGCACCGGATCTCGCCATCCTCTGCACGCCACTCACCGCCGCGCCCCAGCTCATCGGCGAACTGGGAGCGAAGGGAACGCGTGCTGCCATCGTCCTTGGCGCAGGCGATTCCGGGATCACCACCGCGATGTTGCAAGCCGCCAAGCCGTATCTCTTGCGCATCCTCGGGCCGAACTGCGTCGGCCTCCTGTTGCCACGCATCGGTCTCAACGCGAGCTTCGCGCATACCGATGCCCTGCCCGGGAACCTGGCCTTCATTGCCCAGTCCGGGGCATTGACCACCGCCCTGCTCGACTGGGCGCGCGGCATGCAGATCGGCTTCTCCCACTTCGTGTCACTGGGCAATGCCGCGGACGTGGACTTCGGCGATCTGCTCGACCATTTCGCCGATGACCCCCACACCGAAGCCATCCTGCTCTACATAGAATCCATCACGCACGCCCGGAAGTTCATGTCCGCGGCCCGGGCCGCAGCACGCAACAAGCCCGTGATCGTGGTGAAGGCCGGGCGCGAGCCCGAGGGCGCCAAGGCGGCCACGTCGCATACCGGCGCACTGACCGGCGCGGATGATGTCTACGACGCCGCCTTCCGGCGCGCCGGCATGCTGCGCGTCGACACGACCCGCGAGCTGTTCGATGCGGCCGAAACCCTGGCGCGGCTGAAACCGCTTGGTGGGGAGCGCCTGGCGATCGTCAGCAACGGCGGCGGTCCGGCCGTCATGGCAACTGACGCGCTGGTCCGCGGTGGTGGCGTGCTCGCCTGCCTCGGACAGGACAGCATCAAGGCCCTCGATGCACAGCTGCCCGGCACCTGGTCCCGCGCCAACCCGGTGGACATCATCGGCGACGCACCCGTACAGCGCTATGTCGAAGCCCTGGAGGCCGTGCTGGCCGACCCCGGCGTGGACGCCACGCTGCTCATCCATGCACCAACGGCCATCGTCCCGCCAACCGACATTGCCGAAGCCTGCGTACCCGTGCTCCAGTCGGCCGCGCGACCCACGCTGACCTGCTGGATGGGCAGCCAGGCGGTGGCCCGGGCGCGGGAAACCTGCAACGCCGCGGGCGTACCCACCTATTCGACACCGGAAGAGGCAGTCGGGGGCTTCCTGCAGGCGGTCCGCTTCAAGCGCAACCAGCAGCAGTTGATGGAAGTGCCAGACTCGGTCGCCGAGGTGATCGACATGCAGTACGAGCAGACCGCGGAAATCATCGCGCGGGTGCTGGCCGAGGGTCGCAGTGTCCTCACCGAAGTCGAAGCCAAGGACCTGCTGGCGACCTACGACATCCCCACCGTCAAGACCCGCGTGGTGGCCGACATCGAGGCGCTGCCGGCGGCCACCGAAGGACTCGACTTCCCGCTGGTATTGAAGATCCTGTCGCCCGACATCACCCACAAGTCGGACGTGGGTGGCGTGGCGCTCAACCTCACGAGCCTCGAAGAACTCACGGCAGCAGCGACCCGGATGCTGGCGAGCTGCCGCGAGCGGGTGTCGGCGGCACGGCTCACGGGCTTCACGCTGCAACCCATGATCAAGCGGCCGAACGCACGCGAACTCATCGCGGGTATTGCCGTTGACCCCACCTTCGGACCCATCGCCCTCTTCGGCCAGGGTGGTATCGCGGTGGAGGTGATCGACGACAAGGCCGTGGCATTGCTGCCGCTCAACACGAGCCTTGCCAGCGACCTCATCTCCCGCACGCGCATCGAACGCCTGCTGCACGGCTATCGCGACCGACCGGCAGTGGATCGCACGGTGCTCGAGCAGACCCTGGTCCAGCTTTCCCAGCTGGCCGTGGACCATGCCGAGATCATCGAACTCGACATCAATCCGCTGCTGGTCGATGAAAAGGGCGTCATTGCCCTCGACGCGCGGGTGGTGGTGGCACCGGCCACTGCTCGGCCTGCCGACCGGCTGGCCATCCGCCCCTATCCCAAGGAACTCGAGGAGGCCATCACCTTCCATGGGCGGAAGGTCCTGTTGCGGCCGATCCGGCCCGAAGACCTGCCCCTCCATCGACGATTCATGGAACAGATCGCGCCCGAGGACCTGCAGGCCTACTCGGAAGCGATCACCCACGTCCCCTCGCGCTTCGACCTCGCGCGCTTCACGCAGATCGACTACGAGCGCGTCATGGTCTTCATCGCACTGACCCAGGATGCCGGCACGGAACCCGAAATCCTCGGCGTGGTCCGCGGCCAGGCGGATCCGGACAAGATCGAAGCAGACTTCGCCGTTCTGGTGCGGCCGGACTGCAAGGCGAAAGGACTCGGCGCCATCCTGCTGCGCAAGCTGATTAGCCAGTCGCGCGACAGCGGGCTCGAGCGCCTCGTCGGCACCCTGCTCGCCGACAACACGGCCATGCTGCGCCTGGCGGCCGAGTGCGGCTTCCGCATCGCCGAGCCACAGGATGGCATCGTGCGGGTGACGCTGGCGCTCCGTCGTTGAATGCCGGTCGACGAGGACCCATCCATGAAAGCCCCTCGATGAAGGCCGCTCGATGAAGGCAATGTGTCTGCAAAGACGCGGTGGGCCACTGGCTCTCGTGGACTTGCCGATGCCCAGGCCCGGCTCCCGGCAGGTGTTGATCGAGGTTCTCGCCTGCGGCGTCTGCCGCACGGACCTGCACCTCGTGGATGGCGAGCTGCCGGACATCCACTACCCCATCGTGCCCGGGCATGAAATCGTCGGACGGGTCGTCGAGTGCGGGGCGGATGTCCATGGCTTTGACATCGGCGCACGCGTCGGCGTGCCGTGGCTCGGCTCGACCTGCGGCCACTGCGGCTACTGCAGGACAGCCCGGGAAAACCTCTGCGACGAGGCCCGCTTCACCGGCTACACGCTGCCTGGCGGCTATGCGGAGCATGTCGTCGCCGAGGCCGACTATTGCCTGCCAATCCCCGACCAGTATTCAAACGTGGAAGCCGCGCCACTGCTCTGCGCCGGCCTGATCGGCTATCGCGCACTGGCCGCGGCCGGCGATGCGCAACGAGTCGGACTCTACGGCTTCGGCGCTGCCGCCCACCTGGTCGCCCAGGTCTGCCACGCACAGGGACGGCAGGTGTTTGCCTTCACCCGCCCGGGCGACGTGGCTGCGCAGGAATTCGCGATGCGGCTCGGCGCCGTCTGGGTCGGTGGATCGGATGAGGCCCCGCCGGCCCTGCTCGACGCTGCCATCCTGTTTGCGCCCGTCGGTGCCCTCGTGCCAGCCGCCCTCGCCGCAACGTTGAAAGGCGGCAGGGTCGTCTGCGCCGGCATCCACATGAGCGACATCCCGTCCTTCCCCTACCACCTGCTCTGGGGCGAACGCACGATCCAGTCCGTCGCCAACCTGACGCGGGCCGATGGCGCACGGTTCATGCAGATCGCGGCAGAGCTAAAGCTTCAGGTTGCGACCCAGCCGTTTGCGCTTGACGAGGCCAACGAGGCGCTGGACCGGCTGAGGGCAGGCAGGATCGAGGGGGCGGCGGTGCTGGAGCCCTCCCGATGACGCGGCATGCTCTCCGAATCTGAAGCAGCCGCGCGCCTCTCCCTCGAGGGGTACAACGACCTGCCCTCGGCCGGTGGACATTCCCCGGTCGCGATCCTCCTCGAGGTCATCCGCGAACCCATGTTCGGGTTGCTGCTCGGCGGGGCCGTGCTCTATGCGCTCATCGGCGACCTCGGGGAGGCGCTGATGCTTTCCTTGTTCGCGACCCTGTCGGTTTCCATCTCGATCGTCCAGAGAAGACGCAGCGAGCGCGTGCTGGAAGCGCTGCGGGACCTGACCAGCCCGCGTGCCCTCGTTGTCAGGGATCACCGGCGCACGCGCATTCCCGGCCGGGAGATCGTGCGGGGCGATCGGTTGATCATCACGGAGGGCGACCGGGTGCCCGCCGATGCGGTGCTGGTTGCAGGTGACAACCTGCAGGTCGACGAATCCCTGTTGACGGGAGAATCCGTGCCCGTGCAGAAGCGGCCTGTCCCGGATCACACAACCCCAGCGGATACGGCCACGCGGGCCACGCCCGCTGGCGACCATCTGTCACAGCTGTTTTCCGGCACGCTGGTTCTGGGCGGCACGGGGCATGCAGTCGTCACGGCAACCGGCATCCACAGTGAAATCGGCAGGATCGGCAGCAGCCTCGGCGCCATCGAGTCCGGGTCATCACGATTGCAGGTGCAGACGCGCCAGCTCGTGGTCCTCTTCGCGACGGCCGGCATCGTCCTGAGCGTGCTGGTCGTGCTGCTGTACGGCTGGCTGCGCGGAGACTGGTTGCAGGCGGCACTGGGTGGCATCGCGCTGGGCATGGCGATGCTGCCGGAGGAGTTCCCCCTTGTCCTGACGGTCTTCATGGTCATGGGTGCCTGGCGCCTGTCGCGATCGCGGGTGCTGACCCGGCGTGCCGCAGCCATCGAGGCGCTCGGAGCCGCAACAGTACTCTGCACCGACAAGACCGGAACACTGACGCGCAACTCCATGTCGGTCGTCCACCTGCAGTGCGACGCCGGGCGGTGGCGTGCCGGCGAGACGGCGACCGGGATTGCGGGGTCCGCGAACCTCGCCACGCTTCTCGGCATTGCCGTCGCCGCGAGCGAGCCCGGGTCGCTCGATCCGATGGAACGCGCACTTCTTGAACTGGCAGCGCAGGCGCGGGTGGGAACCACGGCAGCGGCGTCGCGGGTCCGCGAATATCCGCTACGCCGGGAACTGCTCGCCGTCACCAATGTCTGGGACATGCCCGACGAGGCCGAGTACCTCGCCGCCACCAAGGGCGCACCTGAAGCCATCGCACGCCTGTGCCGGATGGCTCCTGCACAACAAGCGGCATTGATGGCATCGGTGGACACGCTGGCGCGACAGGGCATCCGGGTGCTGGCCGTGGCGCGCGGGCGGATGGCTCGCGGCAGCCTTCCGGACAGCCCCCTCGACCTGCACTTCGAATTCTCCGGGCTCGTCGGGTTTGCAGACCCGCTGCGCGAGTCGGTGCCGGAAGCCGTGCGCGATTGCCGCTCCGCCGGCATTCGCGTCGTGATGATCACGGGCGATTACCCGGAAACAGCCCGCGCGATCGCGCGCGAGGCCGAGATCGAGGATGGTGCCGTACTGACTGGTCCGGAACTCGATCAGCTGGACGATCGGACGCTCGTGCAACGCGCACGCTGCGCGACCGTCTTCGCACGCATCACGCCCCTGCAGAAGTTGCGCATCGTGGAGGCATTGAAGGCCAGCGGCGAAATCGTCGCCATGACGGGTGATGGCGTCAATGACGCGCCCGCGCTCAAGGCTGCGCACATCGGCATCGCCATGGGCGGACGTGGCACGGATGTGGCGCGCGAGGCGTCGTCCCTAGTCCTGCTCGATGACGACTTCGGCTCCATCGTCAAAGCCATCCGGCTTGGACGGCGCATCTACGATAATCTGCGCAAGGCGATGGGATATATTCTGGCGATCCACCTGCCTATCGCCGGCCTTGCGCTCCTGCCTGTCCTGCTGGGCGGGCCACTCATCCTCACGCCGCTCCTCATTGCCCTCCTCGAGCTGATCATAGATCCCGCCTGCTCGATCGTGCTCGAGGCCCAGCGCGAGGAGGAGAATGTGATGCGACGTCCTCCACGGCCTCCTGCGAGTCCGCTCTTCTCGCTGGCACTGGCTGGCTGGAGCGTCTGCCAGGGACTGTGCGCACTGTCGGTCGTTGCCGCCGTCTTCCTGTACGCGACCCACAAGGGACTGTCCCAGGAGAACGTGCGAAGCGTCAGCTTCCTGACCCTTGCGGGCGTGAATCTCGTGCTGGTGTTCGTGAACCGCACATTCCTCACCTCCCTGCGCGCGACACTGACTGGGTCGAACCCGCCGCTGTGGTGGGGACTGGCACTCACGGTGGGCATCCTCACAACCCTGTTTTCCTGGCCCCCGGCGCGGGCCTTCCTCGGGCTCGGATCCCTGCAGATCAATGACCTGGCAGTGAGCCTCGCGGCCATGCTTGTGATGTTCGTGGTATTGCAAGGGTTGAAGCACGCGTGGGCGCCACGCCTCGCGACATGAAAGGCTGTTCCAGCCGAGAACGAGTCTGATTCACCCAAGCCCCGCAGCCGTTTCCCATGTCAGGCTCACGTCAGCTGTTTCTGGTTCACTGCAGTGGAAGTACCCATTTTGCCCGCTGAAGGAGCGTCAACATGAAACCCCGCCCGGCCTCGATCCGCTCGCTTCTGGCATTGTCGCTGTCCCTCGCCTTCGCGGCCTGGCCCGCCCAGGGATCGGACGACTGCGAGGTGCCTGTCGAGCAGTGGCAACCACGTGAAGCAGTACACCAGATGGCGGCAGCCCAAGGCTGGGAAGTGCAGCGTCTCAAGATCGACGACGGCTGTTATGAGCTCCATGGCAGGGATGCCCAGGGTCGGGCCTTCAAGGCCAAGATCGACCCGCAGACATTGAAGGTAATGAAGATCAAGTACAAGGATCATCGCCAGGATCGGGAGCGCGGACACGCTGCTTCCGATGCACGTTCCAACCCCGCGGACGGCGCTGCCGTACCGCCTGGCCCGATCAATTAGCACAAGGGAAGAAATCCGATGTCGAAACACCTCTCGAAACCCCTCCTGGCAACCACCGTGGCTGCAGCCTGCGCGCTGGCCCTGCCAGCCCTGGCACAAGGCCGGCAACTGACGCTGACGACACAGCTCAAGAACTACGGTGGCGATGGCGCCTACCTGGCCGTCTACCTCACGGATCCCAAGGGCGCCTACGTCCGTACGCTGTGGGTGGCCGGAGGCAAGGCCAAATTCTACAAACACCTGACGGACTGGAATCGGCTGTCGGCAGGCGATACCAGGCGCCTGGCGGGCGTGACTGGCGCCAGCGTGGGCGCGGGTCGCACCCTCAAGGTGACCGCCGAACTCGCCGATGCGCTGATTGACGCCGGCTATGAAATCCGCATCGATGCTGCTGCCGAGGACATGCGGGATAGTCCGGCGGACGTTCGCCTGCCTCTGACATCGCAGGGTGCCGGCAAGGTTCAGCCCGGCAAGCAGTACGTCCAGTCCCTGACGTACCAGCTGAAGTAAGCAGCACGCATGGGCTGGAAAGCCATCCACCGCTGGCTGGGCCTGGCGGCCGGTTGCGTTGCACTCGTGCTGGGCACGAGCGGGAGCTTCCTGGCTGTCGATCCAGTCCTGCAGGCACAGTACGTGAAGCCGGTCCCGGCCGAGCTGTCGGTGGCCACGCTGGCGGAGCGCGTGCAGCGTGCCATGCCGGGCGTGGAGGAAATCCGCCGCCTGCCCTCGGGAGCCTACGTCGCCTATGGTTTTGATGGCGAACAGGCCCAAGCATCCTATGTGGATCCCGCCGACGGCGGTCCGATTCCCGGCTATCGCCCCTCTTGGCTGCCACGCTGGGTGAAGAACCTGCACCGCTCGCTGCTGCTCGGCGACGCCGGCCGCTGGGGAACGGCGGCGCTAGCCCTTGCCATGGCCCTGATCGCGGGTTCCGGTCTCGTCCTGCTGCTGCGACGCATGGGTGGTTGGCGCCAACTGGCCGGCCCCGTGCGTGGATCGCCGATGCAGCGCCTGCACGTGCTGGTGGCCAGGGTCGTGCTCGCTGTCCTGTGCCTGTCTTCGCTCACCGCGCTCTACATGAGCTCGACCACGCTCGGGATGCTGGAGCTCGATGCCGGTCCAGAACCGGATGTCATCTCCGCCGCGAATGGCCAGGCCGGATTGTCCGCAGCGAGTTTGTCGATGCTGCAGGAGATCGGCGCGCGGGACCTGCGCAAACTGAATTTTCCGAGCGCTACCGATCCCGAAGATGTGTGGCAAGTGACCACGGACCGGGGCCACGGCTGGATCGACCGGTACACCGGCCAAACCCTCGCCTGGCAGGATTCCCCTGCCGCCCAGTGGTTGTATGACTGGGCCCTGGCCCTGCACACGGGCGAGAGTGCCTGGCCCTGGGCCGCCTTGCTCGGGCTCACCGGGGCCTCGATCGCCCCGTTGTGGCTGTCGGGTCTGCTCATCTGGTGGCGGGCACGTCGCGACATGGTTCGCATCACGGACAACAGTGGCCTGGCACAGGCCGATGTATTGATATTCGTGGCCAGCGAAGATGGCAGCACCTGGGGATTCGCCCAGGCACTGCACGACGCACTCGTGCAATGCGGCCACCGTGTCCGCACGGATGGCGTGGAACATTTCCAGACGACTCCGACAACACGACATGTATTCATCCTGGCCGCCACCTATGGCGAGGGACAGGCCCCCACCCATGCCCGTCAGGCCCTCGAGCGCATTGCCCGCCATCCTGCCGGTGCCGCGCCGGTAGCGGTGCTTGGATTCGGCGATCGGCAGTTCCCCACCTTCTGTGCCTTCGCCCGGGCGCTGGATCAGGCCCTGCATGCCCGTGGCTGGCTTGCACTCCTGCCACTCGAATGCATTCATCAGCAGTCGGGTCAACAGTTCGCGCTCTGGGGCGAAGCCCTTGCGCGGGCACTGAACGAGCCCTTGAAGCTCGACTACGTGCCACGCGTGCCACCGAGCACCACGCTCACGCTGCAGTCGCGACAAGATTACCCCGGCCAGACAGACCGGCCCACGGCCATCCTGCGTTTCAAATGGCCTTCCGTCGGCTGGTGGGATCGACTGCGCGGACGCGGGCTGGCACGCTTTGCGGCCGGCGATCTCGTCGGCATCCTCCCGCCAGGTACTGGAGTGCCGCGCTATTACTCGCTGGCGTCGGGCACCGGCGACGGCTTCCTGGAAATCTGCGTGCGCCTGTTCCCTGGCGGCCTGTGCTCTACGCACCTCCATGGCCTGAAGCCGGGAGATACCACGCAAGCCTTCATCCGGAGCAACCCGGGATTTGCCCTGCAAGGCAGGACCCGGCCGGTGGTGCTTGTCGGTGCAGGCACCGGGGTGGCTCCGTTGGCCGGCTTCATCCGCAGCAATGACAGGCGCGTCCCCATGCATCTCTACTACGGAGGACGAGATCCGGCACTGGACTTCTATTTCGAACCCGAGATCCGCCGTTGGCTGGACGAGCAGCGCCTGACCAGCCTGCACACCGCATTCTCGCGCGTGCCGGATGGCGGTTACGTGCAGGATGCCCTGCGCCACGACGCCACGCACCTGCGGGATCTGTTGCAGCGGGGCGCCATCGTGCGCGTATGCGGCAGCCACCCGATGGGGCGGGATGTGGCGGAGACCCTGAACAGGCTCCTTGAGCCATTGCAGCTCAGCGTGGCACAGCTGAAGACGGAAGGCCGCTATGCCGAAGATCTCTTCTGACGTTACCGAAACATGCGCCTGAACCTCAGTGGCCCGACCATGGGTACGCGCTGGTCCGTCCAGTGCGATGCCACGCCGCGACCGGAGGCAACGTCATTGCACGCCGGGTTGCAGGCCGCGGTCGAGTGCGTGGATGCGCAGATGTCCCCCTGGAAGGCCACCAGTGACCTCACGCGCCTGAACCACGCCCCGGTGGGCAGCTGGGTGGAACTACCCGCAGAGATCCTGCATGTGCTTGCCCGCGCGCTGGAGATCAATCGCCTCAGCGCCGGTGCCTTCGAGCCGGCCGTCGGGGCGCTGGTGGATGCCTGGGGATTCGGCGCAGTGCGCGACCAGCCTGACACGCAGGCCATTCGCAACGCCGGTGATCAGTCGCGCTGCCCGGCGCACAAGTACCTGGAGCTGGAAATGAATGCCGGCCGCGCACGCAAACATGCGCCCCTGCAAATCGACTTGTGCGGAATTGCCAAGGGCTACGCGGTCGATCGCATGGTGGATGTACTCCAGCGACGCGGCATCCGCCACGCGCTCGCGGCACTCGATGGGGAACTGCGGGCCCTCAGCAACCAGGAGGACGGGCGCCCCTGGGCCGTGGCGGTGGAAAGCCCGGAAGCCGGGCGCCGAAGTGCACGTGCCGTGATCGACATGCAGGATCTGGCCGTGGCCACGTCGGGTGACTACCGTCGTTTCCTGCAAGTCGGTACAGCACGCGTGGCCCATACGATGGACGGCAGGCGAACGGCACCCGTGCACAACGATGTCGCTTCCGTCACCGTCATCGCGAGCAAATGCATGGATGCCGACGCCTGGGCCACTGCGTTGCTGGTTGCCGGACCGGATGAAGGAACAACGCTGGCAATGCGCCTGGGAATCGAGGCCCTGTGGCTGTTGCGCCAGGACGGGACAATCATCGAGCGGGGGCTTGGGCGGTTCAACCCGGACGGCCCCCTGCACGACACTGTACAAGGGCAGCCCGCGTAGTTGCCGAAACTGCCGAGCTCGGTGACTCGCCGGCGCACGTCCGTGATGCAGTGTTCGACATCCGGACGACACTCGCGCATTCCGCACGAGGCACCGGCACATCTGCCGATTGGCCACGGCAATCGGTCAAACTTCGTCGAAGGCGACGCGCCGCTGGCCGGGACTTGCCGTCTCCTGATCTCCCGGGATCGGGTCTTCCTCAGCTCCGCCGCCTGAGCACTCCGATGCCGAGCAACGCGCTACCGAACAGCCATGCAGTGGCAGGCACCGGGATCACAGCCGGGTCGATGACGTTCACTGTGCCACTACTCGCGATGCTCGGGGCGAAGCTGCTACCGTCGGCGCCCTCGAGCCAGCTGCCCTCGGCGCAACGTTGAAGGGCGGCAGGGGCATCTGCGCCGGCATCCACATGAGCGACAGCCCGTCCTTCCCCTACCGCCTGCTCTGGGGCGAACGGACGATCCAGTCCGTCGCCAACCTGACGCGGGCCGACGGTGCCCGGTTCATGCAGATCGCGGGAGGCATGACGCTGCACGTTGCGACCCACCCGGGAATCGCTGCCCGCCCGGGTGAAATCAAGACTTTGCCGGGACCGGACACCTGGCTTCGCCTAAAAGTGGTAAGCGAGCTGTACTCCCCAGGTCCTCGGCGCGGCGAGGATGCCGAAAGGCCGGCCAATCTCGACCGCCGATTCCAGGATCGTGGCGTAGTAGAGCTTGTCTGTCAGGTTCTTGCCGTACAGGGCGATTTCCCATTGCTTGTCATCGGTGGTAAAGCTGGCTCGAGCATCCACGAGATTGAGCGCAGGCTGCTCCGAGCGACTGCGATTGAACGCATTGAAATAGCTCCTGCTCTGGTAACGATAGTCGACGCGGTACGTGATCGACCCAATCGAGAAGAACGGGTGCGTATATGCCAGCCCCAGCGTTGCAGCAACGTCAGGTGCCCGAGGCAGGTCATTCCCGGCAAGGTTGACCGATGGAACGCCTGGTTGCGTCGGATCCTGGGTGATGAACTCGTCATACTCGGCATGCAGGAGTGACAGGCCCAGGTTGACATCGAGGGAATCCGTGGGGCGCGCCGTGACTTCGAGCTCCATGCCGTAAATGGTGGCATCGGCCGCATTCTTGATCGTGGCCACGAACTGCTCGAATACCGACACCTGCATGTCCGTGTAGTCATAGTAGAAGGTCGAGACACTGGCCTGCAGCCGCCCGTCCAGCAGGCGAGTCCGGATCCCGCCGTCCAGCACCCAGACCGTTTCCGGCTTGTAGCTTGGCTGGAATCCGTTGAAGACAAAGCCGCCGCTCTTGAACCCTTTGGTCAGGTTGGCATAGAGGAGCGTGTTGTCGCTCCAGTCGTACTCGACCCCGAGTTTCGGCGTCCACGCATCGTCGTTCCGGTCGAGAACCTGCTGCTGGACATTGCCTCCACCGAAATCGGACTCCTGCGTTGCATCGCGTCGCTCGTCGCTGTAGCGCAAGCCGAGGGTGAGGCGCAGATCATCGCGAAGTCCATACGTGGCCTGGCCAAAGGCTGCCCAGCTCTCGGTCTTGAGATCAGCCCTGTGGTCGATGTTGAAACCAAATGCCGGTACTTCGACGAACACATGCGAGGTACCGTCGTCATTGAAATAGTAAAGTCCGACCAGCCATTGCAGCGCACCACCGGTGTCGGAAGCCAGGCGCAGCTCCTGGCTGAATTGGTCGAACCGGGAGTCGTCGAAGAAGTTCTGGTAGTCCTGGTCCGTCGAATCGCCGTCAAACAGCGAGAAGAAATCCGTCTTCCGGTATCCCGTGATCGACGTGACGGTGAAGTCACCCGGCGTCCAGTCGACCTCGACGGTGCCACCTCGCTGTTTCTGCCGCATGACGTCCTCGACATCGTGGGCTACCGCCCGCTTGTCTGCCGGGTCATGACCACTGTATGGCGGCAGTTCGAATATGGACGGCGTGTCCTCGAGGATCTTGAAGGGTGCCTGGCGATTGTCGAGGTCCGTGTAGTCCGCAATGAGGTCGACCCTCAACGTGTCCGTGGGCAGGTAGCGCAACCTCAGGCGCCCTGCATCGAAGTCCTGGTCGTCCAGTGCCCTGCCGGTGGTTTCGTTTGGCGTATAGCCGTCACGATCACTCTTGACGAGGCTGATCCGCCCCAGGAGCGTCTCGTCGACCAGTGGACCATTGAGCGTCGCCGCAAAGCGGGCGTGGTCGTAGTCACCGAACTCGGCCTGCACGTCGCCTCCGAACGCGTTCGTCGGAGCCCGCGAAATGATGTTGATGGCGCCGCCGGTGGTGTTCCGTCCGTAGAGCGTGCCTTGCGGCCCGCGCAATACCTCGACACGTTCGATGTCGTACAGGTCGAAATTGGCAGCTGAAGTCCTTGCCAGGTACTCCCCGTCGACATTGACCGCAACTCCCGGGTCGCCGCCTGAAGTCAGGTTCTCCGTGCCGACGCCGCGAATGAAGATCTTCGAGACCAGCTCCTCGTTGACGATCAGGGTCGGCACGAGCATGCCCAGTTCATCGAGATCACGGACCACCGAGTCGTGCAGGGCCTCGCTGTCGACCGCCGACACGGCAGCTGGGGTCTTCATCAGGTTGGTTGCCCGCTTCTGGGCCGTAACGATGATTTCCCTGATCTTCTCCCCTTCCGCCGAGGCCTTCGCCGGCATACCCAGCAGCGTGGTAGAGATTGCCGCGAACAATGCGCAGAACACGATAGAACGGTTCATGCCCCCTCCGTTCCAGTCACTGGCCACCAAGCCGTGGCGCCAACCGGACACCACGGAATCGTAGATACTCCAGTGCGACTGCCAAGTCAAAAGTGCTGACAATCGATTCCCGGCCCATGGGACCTGTTTGAGTCGATGGGCTTACGCAGGATCCATCAAGGACAGTCGTGAGCGCCGCGGGCCCGCCGGCTCCGCGCGATCCGTCAGCGGGTCAGAACGCCCAGTTCCCGCGCCAGGTTCGCAGCCGCCTCGTGCGTGACTGCCTTCGGGTTCGCCACGCAGTAGCCGGCGAGGTCGGCAGCGATCCGGTCATAGGTCCAGGCCCCGCCACCCGCCTTTCCCGCTTCGTCGACCAGTGTCTGCAGGGACTTGCCGGACAGTGCCTGCAGATAGCCCGCCGACCAGGTCAGCAGGGAATGCCGCGTGCCGAGCGGGCCGATCTTGATCATCTCGTTGAGCACCGAACAGGGAATCGCGCCGATGTCCGGCACGCCGCCCATGCCGACCGGCATCTTGAGCTTGTCCGCCACGGCTGCCGAAGCAGCCATGGTGAGCATCGCCGCCAGCACCGTACCGACCAACGCGTTCTTCATGCCTGGCCCTCCGGTCACTTGGCGGCGCTGACGTGCCGGCGGAGTTCGGACGGCTTCTTCGGCGCCAGCACGAGCAGTCCGATGAGGACCAGGAAGGCGGCGAAGATCACGCTCATCTCGAGCGTGTAGCTCCAGGGGTCGACCCAGATGGCGGTGAGCATGTCGAACTTCTCGAGGATCTCGACGTTGAGCCAGAAGATGTTGCCCACTGGAATCGCATAGCGCAGCGCCGTGGAGGTGCGCTTGAACTGGATCAACCTGGTGAAACAGAAGCCGCTCCAGACGGTGGCGACGAACACGGAACCCATGTTGAGGCCGAGGAAGAGCTTGCTTGCGCCGACGAGCCCGGGATCGAAGATCAGCAGGTTCCAGGCGTAGCAGAACCAGGTGACGAAGAACGTCTCCATGAAGGTGATGATCGCGTAGTTGCGATCCCGGGCGGTCTTGGTGCTGCGGCCAAGAGCCTCCTTCAGGCCGAGCTTGTCCTGGAACCACAGGAACATGTTGCAGCGGGTGTCCTTGTCGAAGGTGTAGAAGCACAGCATCATGAGGAGCGTGCCGATCGTGGACCCCATGATCATGTATTCGGGCCAGGTACCGCTGACGCGCAGGCCATCCACACCATCCATGCGCGGCAGGATTCCCCAGTTCATGCGGCCATACCACATGTAGAAGAATTCCACCCAGCACATCCAGACGATGATGCCGCCGAAGAAGCCGATCCACGTCTGGAAGTTCTCGCTCTTCGACTTGACGCCGTACCAGAGCATGACGATGCCGATGAAGCCGAGCAGCGGCGAGACGGCCAGCGTGGTTTCCTTGCCGAGTCCATGCTCGATCAGGACCATCAGGGTGTGCGCCAGGCCCACGCCGACGAACATCAGCACGAAGGTGACGATGCCGACGATGGGCGGCTGCCAAAGCTTTGACTTCCCGATGACCGGGGCCGGGGCGGAATCGGACATGACTGCTCCTGCCAGAGAACTGGGTGGTGCCGGTTGGCACCGGAGAGTGTAGGAGAACCGGCAAGGCGACCGATGCGGCGTATTGTCGCCCGCCGCCCCGGCAGGCGCGGCAGCGGACCTACCGAACGTCAAAAAGTCCGTCAGCGCCGAGCGTCATGTTCGTCATGCTGTGGTCCATGAACGGGTACAGGCCGGGCTCGTTGAAGCTGATGTCGAAGATGCTCCCCTGCCCCGGCGCGACGGAATACACGGAAACATCCTTCCGGAAACTCGCAAGATCACCGTCCGGATAGACCCGGTCGAAGATTCCGCCGATGACGTGGAACGAGCTCCAGCGGTTGGGGCCGGCATTGATGAAATGGATCCGCACCTTCTCGCCGACCTTCACGGGCAACGGATGGTCGTGGTACTGGAAGGCAACTCCATTGAACACCACGAGGTCCGCCTGGTTGGCAATGATCCTGGTGTAGTCGGCCATCATCGTGGTACCGGCAAAACGCTGCGTGTACCACTCGCTCTGCACCAGCACGTATTCCACGTCGGCCGGCGGCAGGGGCTCCACCGGATCGATAACCACGGCGCCGTACATGCCGCTCGCCTGGTGCAACAACACCGGAACGGTACTGCAGTGATACAGGAAGGCGCCCGGCACCTCAGCCTTGAACGAGAACTCCACGCTCTCCCCGAACCTGGCGCTGGCAAACGCACGGGTTGGCGAGATCCTCGCCGAGTGGAAATCCACCGAGTGGGGCATCATCGGGTCGTTGTTGGTGAACTTCACCTTGACGGTCTGCCCCTGCCGCACGTGGATGATGGGCGCCGGCACCGTGCCGCCGAAGGTCATGGCCCGGAAGGACACGCCACTCGCGATCTGCACGGTGTTGGTCGAGGCCTCGATGTGGATCTCCACGGTATCGCCCGTGCCGAGCAACGGCGGCAACACGGCGCTCCGGGCATTCACCACCGGCGCGTGGCTGCCGATCACGAGCGGGCTCGGCGACACCGGGTGGCCGAGGTTCAGGGATCCGGCCGTGCCACTGATCAGCACCGCAAGGACTGCCCCCAGCAGCAGCGCGAACGACCACCCGGCCGCCGCCAGCTTCCCGCCTGGCGCGGAACCAGCCTCATCCGGTCGCGGCGCAACGCCACTGATCCAGCGCCATCCCGACCACGCCCCGGCCAGCAGGTCATCGATGCTGCGGAGTTGAGGGATTCGGCGGCCGTCCGCGTACAGCAGCACGGCAAACAGCAAGATGTAGATCAGCACCGAGCCGAGGCCAAACGAGCTCAGTGAACCCGGCAGGAGGTACCCTTCACCCATGGTCCAGAGCGGAATGCACAGGAGGATCGCAACGACATAGATCGTGCGGCGCGCGAAGCCGGCCAGCAGGCAGACCGCGATGACGGTGGACAGGATCCTGGCAAACGCCACGAAGAATGCCGGGGCACTCGTCAGGATCCCCGCCCAGATGCCGAACCAGATGATCAACACCCCCGGCTGGCTGCTCAGCGCCGTCTCGTGGAAGTGCCGGATGTGGGACGCGAAATCCGGCGACCAGAAGCGCAGGGCCACAAGTCCCCACAGGAGCCCCAGGGCAATCCGCAACGAGGTGAAGAGCACCGGTTTCCAGGCGGCGGATGCGGACGGTCGCGTTGTGCTGGTCATCGGCGGTCTGCGCTTTCGATCAGGGGGGATAAAAGCGGAGTATAGCCCACACCTTTACGCAAACCGCGGCCCGTAACGGTCGCCGGTGAATCGGCTCAGATGCGCAAGCCGGTGTACTCGGGATGCCGGTTCATCCAGGCCACGGCGTAGCTGCAGACCGGCCGGACCTTCCACCCTTGCGAACGGGCGAACTCGAGCGCGGTACGCACCAGCTCCCCGGCAACACCGTGACCGGCGGCTGCCGGCGGCACCCCGGTATGGACGATGGCCATGCCGCCATCGATGAGCGTGTAGTCAAGTACGCACGACACCCCCTGCACCTCCACCTCGAAGCGGTGGGTGGCGGGGTCATGCCGGATATCGAGGTTACTGGTCATGCGTCAGCCCCTTGGCTCAGGCGGCCACGGCCCCTGCGTCGTCGCTGCCGGCTGGCGGGCGGCATTTCCGCAAGTCCCCAGCCCACCACCCCCACGGGAATGGCGTACCGGAACACAGCGCCAACCCGGGGCTGTTTCAACAGCCGCCAGAAGATATAGGCGAACCATGCCGCCCAGGCCTGTCAGCAGCGAGGCCAGGTCATGGCAATCACCAAACACCACGAGGAATGCGGTGTAAATGCCGTGGCCCAGCCACTGGCTGAGAAACGACACGCTGAAGGCAACCAGGCCAAGAGTGGGCTGCTGGTAGAGGGATGCCTGCATGCCAGGATTTTCGGCGAGGGCGACATGGCGGGTCAAACGGCCATCCGGGTCAACGGAGTGCAGCACACGCCCTATCGAAAATGCCCGAACCGGGGCAGGAGACGGTCCAAAAGATCGGCTTACCCTGACCTGAGATCCAATGAACCTAAACGCCTCCGCTAACCGGCCGCCCGCTTGCGGGCAGTCCTGGTTGAGCGGGTGGTTAAACCCCGACCCTTTATGAGCCGGACCTGCAGCTTGCATCCCAGCGCTGATGCGTAGCGCTGCAGGGTTGCAATAGACGGAGAGTGTTTCGTATCAGCAGACTCGAGCCTCGCCACTGCAGACTGCGTGGTGCCGATTCGGGCGGCCACGTCGGCCTGCGTAAGGCCTGCGGCAGCCCGGGCCTTCAGGATCTCGTCGAGAAACTCGAACTCCTCAGCAGCGCGATCGTACTCGTCCTTGACATCATGACGTGCCAGAGCGCGGGCCTTGAACTGTTTGAGTGCCTTGCTCATCTCGTAACTTCCTCCATTCGCCGTCTGGCGACCTCGAGTTCCTTGCGTGGGGTCTTCTCAGACTTCTTTGTGAACTGGTGCAGCATCACAATCTGTCTGCCGAAGATTGTGCAATAGAAAACGCGGGCTATGCCCTCAGCAGCCTTGAGGCGCAACTCGAAAAGCCCATGGCCCATTGCCTTGGTATGCGGCATGCCCAGATCGGGGCCATAGACTTCCATTCTCTCTGCGTATCTCAAGAACCGGGCCAAGAAGCCCGCCGGGAGCTGAAGGATCTCTTCCTCCAGGCTCCGACTGTAGAAAGTGACCTTCCAGTTCACGCACAGAATATAGCGAATACGCTATGTCCTGTCCAGATGCTGGTCAGGGAGTCTAACGTTGCCCATCACAAGGCTGGTTATAGACTCGAAGTCCGATCTCTTGCCGAGCTCACCCGCAGTGACGGACGGAGAACGGCCATGCAGTAAGCACTCAGCTCGCCACAACAAAAGACTTGCGTTGGGGGAAGCCTTATAGCTGAGCTCACCGGCGTGGGCATGAAGCAAGGCCAGCGCCGGGGCTCCCGAGCCATTTGGCAGGCAAGCTGGGCGCACCCTGGATGCCGGGGATACAGCAGCAAGCGAATCAGGCTGAAGTATCCAGCCTAACCAATTGATTCCATGGTGCCCCGACCAAGATTCGAACTTGGGACCTTCCGCTTAGGAGGCGGACGCTCTATCCCCTGAGCTACCGGGGCACGGCGGCGGATTCTACTGCACGGGCCCGCTGCGCACGGGCTTGTCGAGCAGCGGCAGGATGGCGGCCTCGAAGGTGGCGGCGTCCTTGCCACCCTGCAGGCGGGCGTGGACCTTGCCGTCGCGGTCGAGGATGTAGCTGGTGGGCAGGACCTCGTTCCAGGCGTTGTCCACGACGCTGACCATGGAGTCCATGTCGGGCGAGAGCCGGGTGAGCGTGTGCAGTTTCGGGAACCACTTGGTGAGGAATGGCCGGACTATGCCTTCGCGGTCGGAGGGCTCGTCGAGCGAGACCGGCAACAGCACGAAGCCGCGGTCGTGGTACTTGGCTTCGAGCGCGGTGAGCTCGGGCAGTTCCTTGAGGCAGGGCCGGCACCACGTGGCCCAGAAGTTCACGAGCACGACCTTGCCCTTGCGCGCATCGAGCGCGGCGCGAAGTTGGGCAGGGTCGACCGGAACGATGCCGCCCTCAGTAGCTGCAGCCTTGGTGATCGCAGTATTGGCGGGCGCGGTGCCGCCCACCGTGGTAGCCGCCTGCAACGGGCCCTGCGCCGTCACCACCAGCAACGACGCCACCACACAGGCCAGCAGCGGCGTCAGGGCCGCGGCACGAATCCGCCGACGCCTCACGGAGCCACCTGCATGGCAGCCGGCACGTTCTGCGCCGTTTCAGCCGTCTTCGTCGCCGTGACGTGGGCGATGTCCACGCCCTGGTCCTGCTGCCAAGCAAGCCACGCGCTGCCATCGGGCGCTGCATGAATCTCCGGATAGGCGGCTGTGCCCGCCGGCGCTGGCACTTCGACGACTGGCGAGAATGTCGCGCCATGGTCGGTGGATGCCCGCACGAAGACCCGCCGGCCAGCATCGGTCTTGCCATGCCAGGCGACGTAAACGACACCACCGGATGCAACCGCGATGGTCGGCCCGTCCGAGATGGCGGCACCGGGATGCATTTCCATCGCAGGCAGGAAGGATGCGCCGCCATTGGTGGACCGGGAGAAGTACACGCCACCGGGCTCACGGCCGGCGGTGTAGACCACGGAATAGACGTTGTTGCCGTCGGCGGCCACGTCGGTGCGCTTCAGCGGGCAGCCATCGATCTTCCACTGGCCCTCGCCCACGCGCACGACCTCGCCGAACTTGGCGGTCGGCCCAGCGGCGGAACCCACCGCGCTGTCGCGGAACCCGCCTTCATAGGTGTGCCGGGTGCCGAGGAAGACGCGGTCGCCCGACGTGGCGGCAGAGAGCTGGCAGCAGGGGCAGACGTTGGAGTCATAGACGGCTTCATCGTGCCCGAAGGTGGCGCCGCCATCGGTAGATACGGCCCGCCAGAGCGCGCCGGCGCCGTCGGTGGGCTTCATCGAGCGGGTGTCGATCCAGAAGGCTTCCACGTCATTGCCGTTGGCGATGATCGTGCCGAAGGCATGGGCGGCCGCGAAGCCGCCGTGCATCACGGCGCTCAGGTCGTTGGTGGCCGGCGAGTTCAACGTGCGGCCGGGCTCGAAGCTGGCACCACCGTTGGTGGAGCGGGTGTAACGGGCCACGAGGATGGCCTTGCCGGTACCGGGCTGCTTGTCGTTGGCGGCATAGAACACATGCACGTTGCCGTGGCTGTCCACGTCCAGTACCGGCTTGCTGGTCGCAAAGCCCCAGACGTCACCATCGCGGCTGTTGACGCGCACCGGTGCGCCCCAGGCGGCGACCACGCCGTCCTTGACCGGACCGACACTGCGCCGGTACCAGAGCTGGTCGGAGGCATTGGCGTGCATGTTCCTGGCGGCCACCTTGTCGCCTGCCGGTGGCGGCGGCAGCGGCGACTTCTCCACCCACAGCACGTGCACGGACCCATCGGGACCAACGGCGATGTCGGGACCCATGGCGTGGCTGTCGGCGGCGGTCACCGGGATCGGCGTGCCAATCTGCACGGCCGTGCCGGCCTGGGCAGTCCCGGCGAGCAGGAGAAGGCTGTTCAGCAACAGGAATAAACGCATGGCATGGCCCCTTGATCGAGATGGTTCCAGAGTATAACGACGTGACTTCCCTACGCACCGGCTGCCAGCGACGGGGTGCGCACCCCGTAACGCAACCGCAGCGTCTTGACCTTGCCGTACCACGGGATGCTGACGATGTAGAGGTTGTCGTACTCGGCATCCGCCAGGTCCGGCACGTTCTTGCTGCCCTGGAAGCGCGGAATCAGCTCCGGCAGCACGGCGGGCGAGGTCACCACGAGGACGATTTCGCCCTTGTATGCCTTGAGGATGTGTTCGGCGAGCGGGCGCATGTTGCCGGTGTCGACCTGCTCGATCGGCAGGTTCAAGGCCTTGGCCAAGGGCTCCGCGGTTTCACGCAAGGCCTTCCCCGGGCCGACCAGGATCGCATCGAGCCCCTGCACCACGTCGACGTCCTTCAGCACGCGGGACAGCTCCTCGGCGCGGATCGCGCCGGAGGGACTCAAGCCCGGGTCCTCGGCCACGCCGCCGGCGAGGTCGGCATTGCTCACGAGGATGACCGTGGTCGTGGCCTGCGACTCGAAGAAGAACGCGAGCCCCAGTGCCAGGATCATGAAGGCGACCACCGCACCGGCGCGCCGCTGGCGCCGCCGGCGCCGCTTGGGATCCATGGGCACTAGCCGGCGACTCCCCTTGATCCGGCCCGGCAATCCGGGCAGGTGCTACTGGTGCCGGCCGGCACGGAACTCGCCCTTGCTGATCTCGCGGACGGCTGCCCCGGGCACGCTGACCAGGGCGTCGGTCTTCGGGTCGATGAATTCGACCACGCCGCGCGACCGCCGCTCGATGTCGTCGGTGTAATAGACCTGCCCGGTGGCCGGATCCGTGACTTCGTAGTAGCTGCCGAGGCCCAGCACATGGGGCATCGAGCAGCCCCCGAGCAGCAGGGGCGCCAGGCACACGAGGCCAGCCAGCACGATACGGGGACTACGCATGAGGGCCATTTCCTTCCGACGCCAGGCGTCCATTTACCAGAAAACCGCTGGCGGAGAGGGAGGGATTCGAACCCCCGGAACCTTGCGGTTCAACGGTTTTCAAGACCGCCGCATTCGACCGCTCTGCCACCTCTCCGCGACAAGCCGTGGATTGTCACCAGCACGGCAGCCACATTCAAGCACCCGGCCCGCCGGGACCGGGAACCTTTGGGGCCGGCTCCCGGTCTGTTATGGTTCCTTTTCATTGAACCGGAGGAGTGCCTGGATGGCTGCGGATCGGGATATACGACAGGGCGTGGTGGTGGCCGGGAACGGCAGGACCATCACCGCGAGCGAACTCTCCACCAACCGGGTATTGCGCAATACCTACCTGCTCCTGTCGGCCACGCTGCTTTTCAGCGCAGCCATGGCAGGCGTCGCCATGGCGATCGGCATGCCCCACCTCGGGACGATCGTCACGCTGGTGGGCTACTTCGGGCTCTTGTTCCTGACCGTCAAGCTGCGGAACTCGGCGGCCGGGCTGGCGGCCGTGTTTGCCCTGACAGGCTTCATGGGCCTGACCCTGGGGCCCCTGCTGAACGCTTACCTCAAGAACGTGCCGAACGGCGGCGAGCTGATCATGACGAGCCTCGGCATCACGGGCGCGCTGTTCCTCGGACTCAGCGCCTATGCGATCCGCACCCGTCGCGACATGGGCTTCATGCGCAACTTCCTGACGGTGGGGTTGATCGGCATGCTGGCCGTGATCGTGATTGGCCTGTTCGTGGACCTCTCGGCCTTCCAGATGGCGATCTCGGCCGGCATCGTGCTGCTGATGACGGGCTGCATCCTGTACGAGACGAGCGAGATCATCCACGGCGGCCAGGACAACTACATCCTGGCGACCGTCAGCCTGTATGTCAGTCTCTACAACATCTTCCTGAACCTGCTGATGCTGCTCGGCATCGGCGGCGACGACTAGCCGGGAATCACGCCACGTAAAGCTACGGCAACACCGCCAGCCCGGTGGCGGCTGCCACGAAAGCCCACTGGTCGGCGTATTCGTTGACCGTCTTCGACACCGAGGCCCCGGCGCCGTGGCCGCTGCGGGTCTCGATCCGGATCAGCACCGGTGCCCGGCAACCGTCGCCCGCGCGGCCTTCCTGCGCGGCCTGCAGTGCCGCCGCGTACTTGTAGCTGTGCCAGGCCACGACCCGGTCGTCGTTGGCGTCCGCCTGCACGAGAACCGGTGGGTAGCAGGTGTCGGTCCGGATGTTGTGGTAAGGCGAATAGGCCCACAGCGCCGCAAACTGCTCCGGCACCTCGCTCAATCCGTAGTCGCTGGACCACTTGCGCGCATTGAGGCTCGCCGTCTGGTATCTGAGCATGTCCATCACGCCCACGGCCGGCACGGCCGCGGCAAACAGCCCGGGCCGCTGGTTCAGCACCGCGCCGACCAGCAGGCCGCCGTTGCTGCCGCCCCAGATCGCGAGATGTTTGCTTGAAGTGATGCCGTTGGCGACCAGCCATTCGGCCGCAGCAATGAAGTCGTCGAAGACATTCTGTTTGTGCAGCACCGTGCCGGCCACGTGCCAGTCCTCGCCGTACTCCCCACCCCCGCGCAGGTTGGCCTGGGCATAGACGCCGCCGGCATCGATCCATGCCATCCTCGAGGCTGACCAGGTCGGCAGCAGCGACACGTTGAAGCCGCCATAGCCGTAGAGCACGGTGGCCGTGCGGCCATCCGGCCGGATGTCGCTCCGGTGGACGATGGTCATCGGTATGCGCGTGCCGTCCTTGCTCGGGTAGAAGACCTGGCGCGCCACGTAGCGGGTCGTGGCTGGCCCGGTGCCGGTTGCCGGCCGGAGCGGCGTTGCCTGGCCGGAGGCGGTGTCGAGGCGGTACACCTGCCGGCGCGTGGTGAAGTCGGTATAGGTGAAGAAGCCCTCCGGGTTGCCGGGCTCGCCCGACAGGCTGCCCACGCTGCCCTGCCCCGGCAACGGCACGTCGGCCTGCCACCGGCCGTCCAATGAGTAGAGCGTCAGGCGTGTGCCGACATCGTGGATGGTCTGCACGACCACGCGATCGCCGATTAGCGCGGCTGCCTCGATCGCATCGTCGGACTCCGGCACCACGACCCGCGCAACCGGCGTTTCAATCGCGGTGTCCAGCGCGATGATCCGGCCGCGTGGCGCACCCGCCGTGGTCTGCAGGTAGAAAACGCTGCCGACGTTGCCGAGGAACTCGTAGCGTCCGTCCCAGTCATCGAGCAGCCTGGCCACCGGGCCCTGCGGCCGGCCGGCATCGAGGCGCTGGTAGTACAACCCATTGCGGAGGTAGCCCTCCTCGATCGTGTAGACGAGGAAACGGCCATCCGTCGTCACCGTGGCATAGGGATCGCGGCTGGCATGGTCGGTGATCGCGTAGATCTTCCGGTCCGCCGACTGCGGCGTGCCCAGCCGATGGAAGTACACGGCGACCTGCCGGTTGTCGTCGTAAGCCGTGCCGGGTGTCTCGCTGCCTGCAGCCAGCCGCGGGTAGCGGCTGTAGTAGAACCCGGCGCCATCACGGGTCCAGCTCACGCCGGTGAACTTGGTGCCGGCCAGCGTCTCCGGGGCGTCCGTGCCGCTGGCAACATCGCGGATATGCCAGGTCTTCCAGTCGCTGCCGCCATCCGACAGGGCGTAGGCAAGCTGCCGGCCGTCCGGGCTCAGGCGAAAGGCACCGATCGACACGGTGCCGTCGGCACGGATGGCCGCTGGATCGACCAGCACCCGGCCAGCCTGCCGCGGGTCATCGGCAATGCGCAGCGCATCCTGCTCCGCCTGCCCGGGATTCCACAGCCAGGCATAGGCGCCCGACTCGCGCTGGGGCGCTCCGTCGCGTTCGTAATCCAGCAAGGCCTTCAGCCGGGCCGCGAATGGTCCACGACCAGGGAGCCGGCTGATGTACGCGTCGGTCAAGCGGTTTTCGGCGGCCACCCAGGCCGCGACCTGCGGGTCGGCCAGGTTTTCCATCCAGCGCCACGGATCGGCAACGGGCGTGCCGTGGTAGTGGTCGACCACGGAGCCCCGTGGTGCCGGCGGGTACTCGACGACCTGCCCGTGGCTCACCGGACGCGGCGCCACGCAGCTGCTGGCCAGGACGGCGGCCAGAACGGCTGCCAGGACAACGAACGGGGCGGCACGGCCGGCAGGCCGATTCGCCGGGTCCTCACGGCTGTGGCTCATCCGGCCACGGCATGGGCCGGCAGCCGATCGACACCACCCATGTACGGCAGCAGGACCGGCGGCACGGTGATGCTGCCATCCGCGTTCTGCCAGTTCTCCATCACCGCGATCAGCGCGCGGCCGGCGGCGACGCCCGAACCATTCAAGGTGTGCACGAGTTCCGGCTTGCCGTTGGCGGGGTTGCGCCAGCGGGCCGACATCCGGCGGGCCTGGAAGTCGGTGCAGTTGCTGCACGAGGAGATCTCCCGGTACCGCTGCTGCCCGGGCAGCCAGACCTCGAGGTCATGGGTGCGTGACGAGGCAAAGCCGACGTCACCGGCGCAGAGCGCCATCACGCGATACGGCAGTTCGAGCTTCTGCAGGACCGTCTCGGCGTGGCCGGTCAGGGCTTCCAGTGCGGCTCGTGAATCCTCCGGTCGCACGATGTGCACGAGCTCGACCTTCTCGAACTGGTGCTGGCGGAGCATCCCGCGGGTGTCCTTGCCGTAGGACCCGGCCTCCGAGCGGAAGCACGGCGTGTGGGCCACATAGCGCATCGGCAACGAGGCGGGATCGAGGATCCTGTCACGCACGAGGTTGGTCACCGGCACCTCGGCCGTCGGGATCAGGAGCAGATCGGATGGCCCGCCCACCGCGAACAGGTCCTCGGCGAACTTCGGCAACTGGCCCGTGCCGCGCAGGCTGTCGCGGTTGACGAGGTACGGCACGTAGACCTCGGTGTACCCGTGTTCGCCCACATGCAGGTTCAGCATGAACTGGATCAACGCGCGGTGCAGGCGCGCCAGCGGTCCGCGCAGCACCGAGAACCGCGCGCCGGCGATCAGTCCGGCCGCGTCGAAGTCGAGCAGGCCGTTGCCGGCACCGAGGTCCACGTGGTCGCGTGGCGTGAAATCGAAGGCCCGCGGCTCGCCCCAGCGGCGCAGCTCGACGTTGGAGTTTTCATCCCGGCCGTCGGGCACGTCGGCCTGCAGCAGGTTCGGCAGGCCGAGCTGGATGTCCTCCATCACGCCCTGCAAGGTGGCGAGCTGGGCTTCGAGGTCGGCCTGTTCGTCGCCGAGCTTCTTCACGGCATCCAGCAACGGCCCGGCATCCTGGCCGGCACCCTTCAGCTTGCCGATCTCCCGCGACCGGGTGTTGCGCTCGCTGCGCAAGGCCTCGACACGAACCTGCACGGCCTTGCGCCGCTCCTCCAGTGACTGGAACGCAGCTGCATCGAAGGCAAAGCCGCGCCGGCTCAAGTTGGCACGCACCGCGTCCAGTTCGGTGCGCAATAGTCTCGGATCTAGCATGGTCGGGGTTCCGCAAGGTCGGCCAGGGAGAAAGCCGGGGCAGTTTACACCGGTGGCTTGCCGGGCTGCCTTTCCCCTGCCGCCGCGTTGCGCGCGCGGAAGTCGGCGAGCTTCTCGGCGATACGTTGCTCCAGCCCCCGCGGCACCGGCTCGTAGTAGCGGGGCTGGCCCATGTCATCCGGAAAGTACCGGGCGCCGGCGGCGAAGGCATCGGGTTCATCGTGGGCGTAACGGTAACCGGAGCCGTGGCCCAGCTGTTTCGCGAGCCTTGTCGAGGCTGGCCGTAGCGGCACCGGCACCGGCAGGGTGCCGTGCGCCTGCACGTCGGCCTGCGCAGCACCAAAGGCCGTGTACACGGCATTGCTCTTGGCCGCCACTGCCAGGAACACCACGGCCTGCGCCAGGGCCAGCTCCCCTTCCGGCTGGCCCAGCCGCTCGTAAGCCTGCCATGCCTCCAGCGCCAGCGTGAGCGCACGGGGATCGGCATTGCCGATGTCCTCGGAAGCCATGCGCACCATGCGGCGCGCGATATACGCCGGATCGCAGCCGCCATCGAGCATCCGCGCCAGCCAATAGAGCGCGGCATCCGGATCCGATCCCCGCACGGACTTGTGCAGGGCGGAGATCTGCTCGTAGTACACATCGCCCTGCCGGTCGAAACGGCGAAAGCTGCCGGTGAGTGCGGTGGCCACGATGTCCGGTGTCAGCTCGCGCACCGTGCCCGGATCGTCCGGTGCGTCCAGGAGGCTTGCGGCCAGTTCCAGCAGGTTCAGTGCACGGCGGGCATCGCCATCCGCACCCCGGGCGAGCGCCAGCAGTTCGGCATCGGTGACCTTCAAGTGCAACCGGCCGAGGCCACGCTCGTCATCCGCCAGCGCACGAGCCAGCACCGTCACGAGATCGTCGTCCGACAGGGACCGCAACACATGGACCCGCGCGCGCGACAGCAACGCGTTGTTGAGCGCAAAGGCCGGGTTCTCGGTGGTCGCGCCGACGAAGATCAGCGTGCCGTCCTCGATAGCCGGCAGGAAGGCATCCTGCTGGGCCTTGTTGAAACGATGGACCTCGTCCAGGAAAAGCACCGTCGGCTGCTCCGGGCGCGCCTTGGCCAGCGCCACCGCCTCGCGCACCTCCTTCACGCCGGCCAGCACGGCGGACAACGCAATGAACTGTGCGCCGGCCTGCGAGGCCAGCAAGCGCGCGATCGTGGTCTTGCCCGTGCCGGGCGGTCCCCAGAGGATGGCCGAATGCAGCGCCCCGGCCAGCAACCGCGAGAGCGGCTGGTTGCTTCCGAGCAGGTGCTGCTGGCCGGCGACTTCGGCGATGGATTTCGGCCGCATGCGGTCGGCGAGCGGCTGCCACCCGGCGCCGGGCTCCGGGATGTTCAGGCCCTCCGGCGAACGAGCCATGACTCCACGACTTCGCACCAGCGTGACAGGCCGGCGGCCGCCAGCAACCAGCCGAGCACGAGCCCCATGGCATCGGCCACGACATCCTTCGGGTCGGCCATGCGCGCCACGGTCAATCCCTGCAGCAGTTCGATCAGGATGCCGTAACCGACCAGGGCCAGGAACAGCAGCGGCCAGAGTCGTGGCCGGAAGAAGGCCGAGAACCACACCATGAAGCACAGGAACACGGTGGCGTGCACGACCTTGTCGTTGACTTCCAGAAGCGACCTGGCCGGCATCGGCGCCATGGCCGCGAACACCCCGGCCACCAGCAGCAACATGCCCAACACGAGCCACAGCCATCGATAACGCAGGGACCGCATGGACTAGAGATCGCTGTCGTCGATCACGTCCGCCCCGGCCGGGGGCGTGAAGTGGAAGACATCCTCCGGCAGGGCGCGATTGACCTTCACGTCGCTGAAATCGATCCGTGTCTCCTGTCCGAGGCGGTCGTCCAGCTGGATGCGGCGGAGCGTGTCGCCCTGGAAACCGAGGCTGACCGCCGCGAAATCGCTGCCATCGGAGCGTGGCACGAGGCGCACCCAGGCGATACCCTCCGCCGACCACTGGCGCTCGACCCTGAATTTGGCCAGTACGGATTCCTTGCCGGTCAGCAAGGCCGCCGGCGTGTCGCCGAGGCCCGAGGTCAGGCGGCGCACGGTCACCTGGTCGAGATCGGCCTCGTAGAGCCAGAGCTTGCTGCCGTCAGCCACGATGACGCGCTCGAAGGGCGCGGTGTAATTCCAGCGGAACCGGCCCGGTCGCTGCATCACGACCGTGCCGGTGGAATCCTCGGTGACCTCGCCGTCCGGCAACGTCACGCGCTGGCGAAATGCCGCCTCGAAGGTCTGCACGGTGGCCAGGAAGCGGTCCAGCCGCGGCGCCTTCTGCTCGGGCGCCGTCGCCGCCCACGCACCACCGGCCACGGCGAGCAGCAACAGGACGGCGAAGAGTTGCCGGACACCGGCCCGCTTCATCCCGCGGACCTCAATCGTCTTCTGGTGGCGGTGGCGCGAGGACTTCCCGGGAGCCGTTCGACTGCAGCGGACCCACGAGGCCGGCCGCCTCCATGGTCTCCACGAGCCGTGCGGCCCGGTTGTAGCCGATCTTGAGCCGGCGCTGGATCCCCGACACGGAGGCGCGGCGGGTTTCGCAGACGATCTTGACGGCCTGGTCGTACAGCGGATCGTCTTCGCCTTCCACTTCACCGGACGACGCCTGTTCGCCCGGGATCCCGGGCAGTGCCATCGCCGGGCCTTCGGTGATCTCGTCGATGTAGGCGGGCGGGCCGCTGCCCTTCAGCTGCGCCACGACCCGATGCACTTCCTGGTCCGACACGAAGGCACCATGCACGCGAAGCGGCATGCCGGTGCCCGGCGGCAGGAACAGCATGTCGCCATGGCCGAGCAGGCTCTCCGCGCCGCTCTGGTCGAGGATGGTCCGGGAATCGACCTTGGCCGACACCTGGAACGCGATGCGCGTCGGGATGTTCGCCTTGATGAGGCCGGTGATGACGTCCACCGACGGGCGCTGGGTCGCGATGATCATGTGGATGCCGGAGGCGCGGGCCTTCTGCGCGAGGCGCGCGATCAGCTCCTCGACCTTCTTGCCGACGATCATCATCATGTCGGCCAATTCGTCGATGACCACCACGATGTGCGGCAGCGTGGACAACGGCGGCACCGTGCCGTCGAGCGTCGGCTTCGGCGCAAACTCGGTGCCGACCAGCGGATCTGGAATCGGCTCGCCCTTGTCCAGTGCCTGCTTGACCTTGCGGTTGAAGCCGCTCAGGTTGCGCACGCCCAAGGCCGCCATCAGCCGGTAGCGCCGTTCCATTTCGGCCACGCACCAGCGCAGCGCGTTGGCTGATTCCTTCATGTCCGTCACGACGGGTGCCAGCAGGTGCGGGATGCCCTCGTAGACCGACAGCTCGAGCATCTTCGGGTCGATCATGATCATGCGCACTTCGTCGGCCGTGGCCTTGAAGAGCAGGCTCAGCACCATCGCGTTGATGCCGACCGATTTGCCGGAGCCGGTGGTGCCGGCGATCATCAAATGCGGCATGCGCTGGAGGTCGGCCACCACCGACTTGCCGCCGATGTCCTTGCCAAGGGCCAGCGTCAGCGGCGAGGCCATTTCCTCGTAGGCACGCGAGCGCAGGATCTCGCCCAGCGTGACCATCTCGCGGGTCTCGTTCGGAATCTCGAGGCCCACGGTCGGCTTGCCCGGGATCACCTCGACCACGCGCACGCTGATCGC
>CAZMVP010000006.1:0-3229 GCA_964569355.1 uncultured Chromatiaceae bacterium
GCGCCCGCCTCGACCAGCGCCCTGGCCGCTTCCGGCGTCACGATGTTGCCGCCGATCACCTGGACGTGCGGATAGGCTTTCTTGATTGCCCGGATGCGATCGAGCACACCCTTGGAATGGCCATGCGCGGTGTCGACGATCAGCAGGTCCACGCCCGCGTCAACCAGCGCCCGAACCCGCTCGTCTGTATCGGCGCCCGTCCCCACCGCGGCGCCGACGCGCAACGCACCGCGACCGTCCTTGCAGGCCCAGGGATTGTCCTTGGCCTTCTGGAAATCCTTGGCGGTGATCAGGCCGCGCAACTGGTGGTTCTCGTCGATGACCAGCACCTTCTCGATGCGGTGCTTGTGCAGCAGCGCCAGCACTTCCTTCTTGTCGGCACCTTCACGCACCGTGACGAGCCGCTCTTCGGGCGTCATCACCGACGACACCGGGGCATCCAGCCGGGTTTCGAAGCGCAGGTCGCGGTTGGTCACGATGCCGACGGTCCGGCCCTTGTCGACCACCGGCATGCCGGAGAAATCGTGCGTGCGGGTGATGTCCAGCACTTCCTGGATCGTCTGGTCGGGACGTACCGTGATCGGGTCGTGGACGATGCCGCTCTCGTACTTCTTGACCTGCGCCACCTGCCGGGCCTGGTCGGCCGGGCTCATGTTCTTGTGGATGATGCCAAGGCCGCCTTCCTGGGCCAGCGCGATCGCGAGCCGGGCTTCGGTCACGGTGTCCATCGCGGCGGACAGGATCGGGATGTTCAGCTGGATGTCGCGCGACACCCGGGTCACCAGGCTGGCGTCGCGGGGCAGGATCTCCGAATAGGCCGGCTGGAGCAGGACGTCGTCGAAGGTCAGGGCGTCGTGGGTGATCCGCATAAGACGCGCCATGGTACGCGGCGCGCCTGTGGCCGTAAACTGCCGGCATGGCCCAGACGTCCGCCAAACAGGTCCTGACGGTCAGCCAGCTGAACCGGATGGTCCGCCAACTGCTGGAGCAGGACCTCGCCGTGCTCTGGGTCGAGGGCGAGGTCTCGAACCTGGCCCGGCCGGCCTCCGGACACCTGTATTTCTCGCTGAAGGACGATCGGGCCCAGATCCGCTGCGCGCTGTTCCGCGGCCGGGGCCGGAATGCCGAGGTCCCCGTGGCCAACGGGCACCAGGTGCTGGTCCGCGGCCGGGTCAGCCTCTATGAACCCCGCGGCGACTACCAGCTGATCGTGGACCACCTGGAGCCGGCCGGCGAAGGCCTGCTCCGTCGCCGGCTGGAAGAGCTGAAGCAGCGCCTTGCAGCGGAGGGCCTGTTCGATGCCGACCGCAAGCAGGCGCTGCCGCGGCTGCCGCGCCGGATCGGCGTGATCACCTCGCCAAGCGGCGCCGCGATCCGCGACGTGCTGCATATCCTGAAGCGGCGCTTCCCGGCCATCCCGGTGATCCTCTATCCGGTGCAGGTCCAGGGCGAGCAGGCGAAATTCGACGTGGTCCAGGCACTGGAAACCGCCACCCGGCGCGCCGAATGCGACGTGCTGATCGTCGCCCGCGGCGGCGGCTCGCTGGAGGACCTTTGGGCCTTCAACGAGGAGATCGTGGCCCGGGCCATCGCCGCCTGCCCGATCCCGATCGTCTCCGGCGTGGGCCATGAAGTGGACGTGACGATCACCGACCTCGTGGCCGACCTCCGCGCCCCCACGCCCTCCGGTGCTGCCGAACTGGTCGTGCCGGACGGCCACGACTGGCTACGCCGCGTGGAGAAGCTCGAGCAGCACCTCATGGCGGCAACCACCCGGCAGGTGGCCGCCCGGGTCACAGCCTGGCGGACGCTGCGCGCCCGCCTCGACCGTTGCCATCCGGGCGTGCAGTTGCGGCAGCAGGCCCAGCGGCTGGATGAACTGCGGGGACAACTGGGCCTGGCCTTGCGCAATCGCCTGCAGATGGACCACCTGCGCGTGCGGACGGCAGTCGCGCGGCTGCGCGGATTGTCACCGGTCGTCCGGCTTGGCATCGCCGCGACGCGCGTGGCCACCGCGCGCCGGCGCCTGGCCTCGGCCCTGCAGGCTCAACTCGCCGTGCCGGCGAAGCGCCTTGCGGCCCTGGGCGGCCGACTGCAGGGCATCAGCCCGCTGAAGACCCTGGAGCGCGGCTACGCGATCGTGCTGGACGGCGCCGGCGCGGTGATCCGCAGCGCATCACAGGTAAAGGCCGGCGACGAGGTCACGGCAAGGGTCGCGCAGGGAGAAATCAAGGCAATTGTCCGTTGATCACTCCCTGAAGATTGACGTTGTTTCTGCATGAACGCGCACGAATTGACCCTGGCGCCTGCCCTGCCACCGCGGCATCGTGGCCGAGGCCGGCGCCGAACCCCCATGAGGCACTCCGTGGATTACCTCTACTCGTTGTACGATGCCCTCATCGGCATCAACGTCCCGAACGAAAAGGCCCGGGCCGTAGTCGATGCGATGGAATGCGACATGGGCACCATGCTGGCGACAAAGTCGGACCTCGAGCCGCTGCGGACAGAACTCCGCCAGGAGTGCGCGCTCTTCCGCAAGGACCTGGAACTGCTGTCCACCACGATGACGGTGCGGCTCGGCTCCCTGCTGATCATCGGACTCGGGCTGTTGTTCGCCGCGCTCAAGCTGAGCTGAACAAACTCATCGACACCTGATATTGCTGGTGACAGCCTGCCTGCGCGCGTTCCCTCCCGGGAAAGCAAGGTACCTGTCCGCTGACGGCTCCTCAAGGAACGAGGCCACGACGGGCCGGAAGCGCTCGAAGTCCACGAGGAAGGAATCGTGGCCCTGGATCGACGGCAGTTCGACGAGCTCCACGTCGGCGCCGCTGGCACCGAGTCCTGCCGCGAGTTCGCGCTGCTGCGCGATCGGAAACAGCGTGTCGGTCGCCACGCCGACCACCAGCACGCGTTCGGCACGCACCCGGGCCAGCGCTGCGGCCACGCTTGCTCCCTGTACGGCGCCATGGTCGGCCACGTCGAACAGGTCGCTGGCGCGCGACAGGTACAGATAGCAGTTGGCGTCGAACTGGCCGATGAACTTGTTGGCGTGGTTCTCCAGGTAGGACTCGATCTCGAAGTCCGGGCCGAAGGCATCGCCTGTCGCCGGCTCGTTGAAAGGCGGCGTCTCGGCAAGGCGTTCCCTGCCGAAGCGCTGCTCCCATTCCCGTGCCGAGCGATAGGTGATCATGCCGAGCTTGCGCGCGAGCCGCATGCCGGTGACCGGATT
>CAZMVP010000006.1:3329-19632 GCA_964569355.1 uncultured Chromatiaceae bacterium
TCCATCAATTGCTTATATGGATATGTTTCAGTTGTGCTTCTTGCCGCGCGCGCGAACGCGGTCGCGACGCTTCACCTGACGTGGCGTCAGCTGGTTGCGCCGCCCGGCAAACGGGTTCCGGCCCGTCTTGAGCTCGAGCCGGATCGGCGTGCCCTGCAGCCTGAAGGCCTTGCGGAAGCAACCGGTCAGGTAGCGGCGATAGTTGTCCGGCAGCGCATCCGTCTGGTTGCCGTGGATCACGATCACGGGCGGCCGCCGGCCACCCTGGTGGGCATAGGTCAGCTTGATCCGGCGACGGTTCACGACCGGCGTGGGATAGGCCTGCACCGCGTCCCTGAGCACCTGATTCAGCTTCGGTGTCGGCAGCTCGCGCACCGCGGCCGCGGCCGCGCGGCGCCCGCTCTCCAGCAGGTCGTAGATCGCCGTGCCATGCAGCGCCGAGATGAAATGCACATCGGCGAAATCCAGGAATGGCAGCCGGCGATCGAGGTCACGGCGCACCTGCGCGCGCTGGTCGTTCGGCAGCCGGTCCCACTTGTTGATACCGATGGCAAGCGCCCTGCCCCGCTCCAGCGCCAGCCCGATCAGTGACACGTCCTGCACGGTCACACCCTGTCTCGCGTCGATCAACACCAGCACCGCATCCGCTTCCTCGAGGGCCTGCAGCGATTTCACGATGCTGAAGCGCTCGATCATTTCATCGACGCGATCCTTGCGGCGGATGCCGGCCGTGTCCCACAGCACGTAGTCGCGGTCGCCGTGCCGGAAATGCACCTGGATGCTGTCCCGCGTTGTGCCTGCCTCGTCCGAGGTCAGCAGGCGATCCTCGCCAAGGTAACGGTTGATCAGCGTCGACTTGCCGACGTTCGGCCGGCCGATCACGGCGAGACGCGTGCCGACAGGCACCGGGTGGGGTGCTGGCTCTGGATCCTCGTCCGTCGCCGCTGCAGGCACAGGCACGGCTGCATTGATCCGCTCCCCGAGCGCGACCAGCCGATCACCCTGCCTGGCGGAGATGGCCAACGGCTCGCCAAGGCCCAGTTCGTAGAACGCCGCGGCCAGTTGCAGCGGCTCGCGGCCCTCGGCCTTGTTGATTGCGAGGATTACCGGCTTGCCGGCCTTCCGGAGCCGCGCGACGATGGCATGGTCATCCGGCAACGGTCCCGGGGTGGCTTCGACCAGCAACACGACCACGTCCGCCTCGGCGATGGCATAAGCGACCTGGTGTTCGACGAGGGCCTTCAGCGCAGTGCCACCATCGTCGGGATCACCACCAAGTCCGCCGGTGTCGATCGCAATGAACCGGCGGCCGGCGACCGTGGCATAGCCGTAGAGGCGGTCGCGGGTCAGCCCGGCAAAATCCGCCACCAGCGCATCACGCGTGCCGGTGAGCGCGTTGAACAACGTGGATTTGCCGACGTTCGGCCGACCAACCAGGGCGAGGACGGGCAGCACGTGGCGATGCCGCTACTTGTCGGCCCGCCGGAATGCCGTGAGGTCGCCACCGTCGGTCTGCACGTAGACCATGTCGTTGACCACCAGCGGTGGCGAGGTCACGCGCTCGCCGCCGGCCCGCACGCGCGCCTGAAGCTTGCCGGTCGTGGCATCGAAGAAGTGCACGTAGCCCTCGAAATCACCGACCACCACCGAATTGCCGAAAGCCGCCGGACCGGAGATGTCGCGGTTTTTCAGCATCGGCTGCTTCCACTCCTCCACACCCGTGTGGCGGTTCAATGCCACCAGCGTGCCGTCCGATCCGGACACATAGACGTTCTGCAGGTCGACGGCGAGCCCGTCATAACTCGGCGTTTCCTGCGACCACATCACCTGGCCCGACTCCGCGGCCACCGACGAGAGCTGGCCGCGGTAACCGACGACGTACAGGTCCTCGCCGATCACGCGAATGGAGGAATTGATGTCCGACAGGCGCTCGATCTCGTTGCGGCCACCCGGCGGATCGAGCATCACCTCCCAGCCGGCCGTGCCATCGGCCAGTGCGTAGGAAGCGAGCTTGCCGTTGTCGAAGCCGCAATAGACCGTGTTCTTGATGACCACCGGCGAGCCCGTGCCGCGCACCGTCAGCCGTGGCATGGCCTGCTGGACGAACCAGCGCTGCTCACCCGTGCCGAGGTCCAGTGCGGTGAGCTTGCCATCGACGGTGCGGACCAGCGCGAGCCCCCCGGCCAGCACCGGTGCCGCCAGCACTTCGCTCGAGACTTCATGCACCCAGCGCACCTTGCCGGTGTCTGCCTCCAGCGCGACGACCTCGCCATCGCTCGAACCGGCCACCACCACCGTACCGTCGGTGGCAGGGCCGCCGGAGAGCTCCAGCCTGGTCTTCCGGCGCCAGAGCCGCTTGCCCTTCACCGCCTCGAAGGCCGAGACCTTGCCATCGTGGGCGGCGGCAAAGATCCGCGAGCCATCCGATGCGGGTTGCAGCGCCAGGCGCAACGACTCGCTCTCGTCGCCAAGCCCGGCATCCCAGGCCTTCTTCACTCGCAGGGTCGGCTTGAACTTGACGAGCTCGGCCGGCGGCGCTGCCTCATCCTTGCCGCCGAAGACGCTGCAACCCGTGGTGGACAGCAACAACGGCGCCAGCAGGCTGGCCACGAGAAGACTGCGCCAGGTCTGCCGAATCACCATCGCGCAACCAGCCGGAGGCGTCATTTGGCGGCGGGCGGCGTGGCCGCCTTGTCGGCCTCCGTGGCCGGTGCGGTTGCGGGCGCAGCTGCGGCAGCCGGCGCCGTGCCGGCCACGTTGCCGACGTCGGGCGTCAGCGCGCCGCCCAGGTCATCCAGCTTGGCCTGCACGTACACCACGTTGATCGAGCCGCCGGCATCCGCGCCGTGCAGGGCCTGCTCGTACTGGCTGCGCGCCTCGTCCAGCTTGCCCATCGCGAAGTACACGTCGCCACGGACATCGTGGAACATCGGCGCAAAGGCCTTCGAATCCGGGTCCGTCAGCACGGCGAGCGCCTCGTCGTACTTCTCCTGCTGGTTCAGGATCCGCGCGAGCCGCGCGCGGGCAATGAGCCGGAACTCGACGGTCTTCGCCGTGTCCATCACCTTGCGCACGAGATCGGCCGCCGGGTCCGGCTTGCCCTGGTCCAGGTACATCTTCGCCACGGCCAGGCGCGCCAGCTGCGTGTAGGGCGACGAGGCATGGTCGGCCACGAGGCCCGCAAGGCCCGTTTCTGCCTCGCTCAGGTGGTTGGCATGGACCGCCTGCATGAACATCTCATAGGAATCCGAGGCAGCCTCGGCATCGTGGACCTTGTAATTCCGCCACTGGTTGACGCCAAACAGCAGGCCCAGCCCGAGCACGACGCCAAGCACGAGAACGAGGCCGTTCTCCTGGATCCACTTCTTGACGGTCTCGGCTTGTTGCTCTTCGGTCAGTAAATCGCTCACGACTTCAATCCATTTCGTGTTGCAGGTTGTTCTTGCCGGTTGCCCAGGTCAGTCGTTTGGGCCAGTCGTTCAGGCCAGGAACGCGGCGATGGCCGCGGCCAGTTCACCGGCGGCCACGGTGCGTTGCTCATCGCTAGCGCGCAGCGGCTTCACCACCGCCGTGCCGCTCCCGATCTCGTCTTCGCCAATGATCACGGCCACTGGTGCGCCACTGCGGTCCGCCCGCTTCATCTGGGCCTTGAATCCACCGCCGCCGCAGTTCACCTCCACCCGCAAGGGCGGGCTCGCCCGTCGCAGGTCCTCGGCGATCCGGAAGGCATAGCGCGTGCTGCCCTCGCCGACCGCCACCACGTAGGCATCCGGCACCCTCGCCGGCAGGGGCTGGTCACCCAGTTCGTGCAGCGCGACCAGCCGTTCGAGCCCGATCGCGAAACCGACGGCCGGCGTGGCCTCCCCGCCCAGATGGGCCACGAGGCCATCATACCTGCCACCGGCGCAGACTGCGCCCTGGCTGCCCAGCCGGGTGGTCACCCACTCGAAGACCGTCCTGCCGTAGTAATCCAGCCCCCGCACCAGCCGCGGGTTCACCGTGAAGCCCACCCTGGCATCGGCGAGCAGGGTCTTCAGTTCGGCGAAATGGGCGGCCGAGCCCTCGTCGAGGTACTGGGTCAGCTGCGGGGCGCTGGCAACCAGCGCCTGCATGTCCGGGTTCTTGCTGTCGAGGATGCGCAGCGGGTTGCGGTCCAGCCGGCGGCGGCTGTCCTCGTCGAGTTCGTCGAGGTGGCCACGGAAGTATCCGGTGAGGTCCTCCCGGTAGGCGAGGCGCGAGGCCGGCGTGCCGAGCGTGTTGATCTGCAGCTCGACGTCGCGGATGCCGAGCTTCCGCCACAAGTGGCCGAGCATGATCAGCATCTCGGCATCCACGTCCGGCCCTTCGAAGCCGATTGCCTCCACGTCGAACTGGTGGAACTGCCGGTAACGGCCCTTTTGCGGCTTCTCGTAGCGGAACATCGGTCCCGTCGTGAAGAACTTGTGCCGCTGGTTGCGGATCAGGCCGTGCTCCATGCAGGCACGCACGATCCCGGCCGTGGCCTCCGGGCGCAGCGTGATCGACAGGCCGTTGCGGTCGTCGAAGGTGTACATCTCCTTCTCGACGATGTCGGTCACCTCGCCGATCGACCGGCGGAACAGGTCCGTCTGCTCCACGATCGGCACGCGGATTTCCTGGTAGCCGTAGTTGAGCAGCAGGCCGCGCAGCACCGACTCGATGTGCTGCCAGGTGGCTGTAGCCGGGGGCAGGATGTCCTCCATCCCGCGGATCGCCTGGATACGTTCGCTCATTCGATCGGCGCACCGGTGCCGGAGCCGAACACGTAGAGCAGGCCCATGACCACCAGCGCGAGGATGATCGCCGCCACGATGGCCAGCGGCCCCGGGCTCGTCGAGAGCGGCTTCTCGACCTCGCGCGCGACCTTGGGCGGCACCTCCGACGAGGGATCGGCAATCCGGTAGGCCTCCAGTACTGCCTGCTCGGACAGGCCCAGCAACCGGGCGTACGCCTTCAAGTGGCCGCGCACGAACACGGCCGCGCCGAGGACGTCATAGCGCTCGTCTTCCAGGGCCTGCAGGACCTTGATGTCCACCTTCAGCTCGTAGGCCGCCTGTTCCAGCGTCAGCGCGCGTGCCTTGCGCGCCGAGCGCAGGCGTTCCCCGAGTCCCAGCGCCGTATCCAGCTTGCCGTCTGCCATGTCGACCGGTGCCGCGCCCGCTAGCTGCGGGGCGCTGCCTTCCCGGCCAGCTGGCCGGCTTCGACGGATGAGGGGAATTCGTTGCGCAGCCGGTCGGCGTAGCGATCGGCCGCCTCGGTGTCGTTCAGCGCCTGTTCGATGCGCACGCCGAGCAGCAGCGTGGCCGGCGTGGCCGGGGCCTGGGCCATGTAGCGCTCGAGGAAGCCGCGGGCCTGCAGCGCCTTGCCTTGTTCCAGCGTGACCGATGCCAGTTGCAGCAGGGCATCGGCAAACTGTGGATCATCCACCAGCGCATTGCGCAGGTACTTCTCGGCCCGCGCGGGATCCACCTGCTTGGCGCAGGTGCCGGCATTGGCGTTGAGCATCGGCCGGTTCGCTGCCTTCTGCGACAGCGGTACCGCCAACGCCCTGTCGAAGAGCTTCAGGGCCTCCCTCGGCTCCTTCCTGTAGTTGCAGGTGAACACCGCCAGCGCGTTCAGGGCGCCCGGATCGGTGCCGTCGAGGTCCACCGCCCGCCGGTAGTGGTGTTCGGCGCCCTTGGGATCCTCGAGGCGCTCGAAGACCACGCCGAGCGTCCACTCGGCTGTCACGAGGCTCGGGTTCTGCGTCAGGGCCTTCTCGAGCTTTTCACGCGCCGCCTGCAGCTTGTTGTCACGCAGGTAGCTGATGCCGAGTTCGAGGTTGAACTGTGCGGCGTCGTCGGGTCGCGCCGGGGCCAGCGGTGGCGCGGTCGACGTGGTCACGCAGGCCGCCAGTCCCGGCAGGGACAAGAGCAGCACGGACAAACGCCTCATGCGGATCGGCCTCATCACCTGGCTGCCTCCCGTGTCGCGTCGTTGGCAGGCGGGCCGGAACGCCCTCGACCTGCCCTGGCGCCCAGCGGCACCAGCACGCGGTTGTTCACCTGGCCCGCCAGCTGGCCGCAGGCCGCCGCAATGTCATCCCCGCGCGTGCGGCGCGTGATGGTCATGATGTCGGCATCGAGCAGCACCTGGCGAAAGCCGGTCAATGCCGCTGGCGTCGAACATTCATAGCCGCTGTCCGGAAACGGGTTGAACGGAATCAGGTTGACCTTGGCCGGCCGGTTCTTCAGCAGCCTGGCCAGTTGCCGCGCCTGCGGGATCGAATCATTGATGCCCGCGAGCATGACGTATTCGAACGTGATGCCGACCGCGTTGGTTGCGTCGGCATATTCCCAGCAGGCGTCCAGCAATTCCGCGATCGGATGGCGCCGGTTGATCGGCACCAGCACGTTGCGCAACTCGTCATCCGGTGCGTGCAGGGACACGGCGAGCGCCGCATTGGTTTCCGCTGCGAGCTTGCGAATCTGCGGCACGAGGCCGGAAGTGCTCACCGTGACCCGTCGGCGTGACAGCTGGAAGCCCAGGTCGTCGATCAGCACCGAGCAGGCCTGGACGACGGCCCGGAAATTGGCCAGCGGTTCGCCCATGCCCATGAAGACCACGTTGGTGATCCGGGAGCGGCCATCCAGCAGGCCCAGCTCGCGGTTGGCCAGCACGACCTGGCCGATGATCTCCGCTGCGGTCAGGTTCCGGTTGAAACCCTGCCGGCCGGTCGCGCAGAACGAGCAATCCATCGCGCACCCGACCTGCGACGACACGCACAGGGTGCCGCGTCCCTCCTCGGGGATGAATACGGTTTCGATCAGCTGGCCGGAGCCGACCTTGAGGCGCCACTTGGCGGTGCCATCAACCGAGGCCTGCTTCGTGTCGATCACGGGCAGGCGAAAATCAGCCCGGGCCGCGAGCACGTCGCGGAGCGTGGCCGAGAGGTCCGTCATCGCCCCAGGATCCAGCACGCCGCGGCCGTACATCCAGCGCATCAGCTGTCGCGCACGAAACGGCTTTTCGCCGAGGCCGGCGAACAGCTGCTCCAGTTCAGCGCGGGGCAGTCCGACAGGCTGCAGGTCCGGCGGGGCGTTCATGGCATCTAGCGCGTCCGCGGGCAGATGTCGGCCTGCGCGAAGAAGAACGCGATCTCCTGGCGCGCGGTGTCCGGGCCGTCGGAGCCGTGGACCACGTTCTCCTCGATGCTGCTCGCGAAATCGCGCCGGATCGTGCCGGGATCCGCCTTCTTCGGATCGGTGGCGCCCATGATCCCGCGGTGGGCCTCGATGGCGTTCTCGCCCTCGAGCACCTGCGCGATCACCGGCCCCGTGGTCATGTAGCTGACCAGGTCCTTGTAGAAGGGCCGCTCGCGATGGACCGCGTAGAAGGCCTCGGCCTGGGCACGGCTCAAGTGCAGCATGCGTGCCGCGATGATCTTCAGGCCGGCTTTCTCGAAGCGGCGATAGACCTCGCCGATCAGGTTCTTCTGCACGCCATCGGGCTTGATGATGGACAAGGTACGTTCGATCGCCACTGACTGCTCCTGGGATGAGAACTGGAATAAGGACTGGGATGAAATGACTGCTAGACGGTAAAGCTTTCCCCGCAACCGCATTCGCCCCTGGCATTGGGATTGCGGAAGCGGAAGGCTTCGTTCAGGCCCTCGCGGACGAAATCCACGACGGTGCCATCGATGATGGCCAGGGCTTCGCGATCGACGATCACGCGCACCCCTTCCTGGTGGAACACCACGTCGTCGGCGCCGACGCCGTCGGCTGTGGTGACGACATAGGCGAGCCCGGAACAACCGGTGCGCTTGATGCCGATGCGCACGCCGGGTTCGCCGGCCATGAAGGTGCGGACGCGATTCAGGGCATTTTCGGTGAGGGTAATGGCCAAGCTGGACTCCTTTGGGCGGCTGCCTCCGGTGGGCTGGTTCCCGTTACTGGCCCCCGGGCGCCGCCTGCAATCGGCCATTGTCCCAATCCGCCAAGCAGTTGCGCAAGGCATCCTGGACAACGAGCAGCCGCCCGAGCTTCTCCACCGGGATATCAAGAGTGGTGGCGAGCTGCCGCGGGTCCACGGTCCCCAGGGCAGTGACCGGGCCGCCACTCAGGTCCGCCGCCACCTGGTCCGCGGCCCGCCGGGTGTCGGGACAACCATGGACCTGCGCCTGCAACTGCCGGATCCCGCCATCGCCGGCAACCCAGGCCGTGAAGACAACCCAGGTGCCAGTTTCGGCGGCACCGGCTTCGCCGCGCACCAGCACGGTGGCTGCCGGCCCATCGGTCGGAACAGGCCGGCCGGCGGCCGGCGACCGGTTCCGCAGGCGGCGGATCACCCGCAGGGTCTGCGCTGCCGCCGCATCGATCTCGGCCATCGTGGTCTGCCTGCCGAACGAGAAGCGGATCGAACTCCGGGCCAGCCCGGCGGACCGGCCCAGCAGGCGCAGGACATAAGAGGGCTCGTCATCCTGGCTGATGCAGGCCGCGCCACTGGCCACGGCAAGCGGCGTGCCGCCATCGTCACCCTGCAGCCCGGCATGCAGGCTTTCCCCCTCCACGCCTTCCACGCTGACATTGAGGATGTGGCCGGTGTTCCGTGCCGGGTCCCCATTGCGCAGGATGCCGGGCAGCGTGGCGAGCTTCGACCACAGCCGGTCGCACAGGGCCGTCACGTGCAGCCGGTCGCGATCCAGGCTGGCCGCCGCCAGCCGGCAGGCCTCCCCCATGCCGATGATCTGGTGGGTCGGCAGCGTGCCAGGCCGGATGCCGCGTTCCTGCCCGCCACCGAACAGCAGCGGCTCGATGCGCCGGACCCGCTCCCGGTCGATGAACAGGGCACCGACGCCCTTCGGCCCGTGGAGCTTGTGGGCGGAGAGTGACAGCAGGTCGATTTGCTGGCGGCGCACGTCGATCGGCACCCGGCCGGCGCTCTGGGCCGCATCCACATGGAGCCAGGCGCCATGCCGGCGGCAGAGCGCACCAACCGCGGCAACATCCAGCAACACGCCGGTTTCATTGTTGGCATGCATCAGCGAGACCAGCACGGTATCCGGCTCGAGGGCCGCAGCCACGGCTTCGGGCCGGATGATGCCGTCCGGCCCGGGCGCAAGCCAGGTCACTCGCCAGCCATGGGCAGCCAGATGACGGCAACTCTCCAGCACGGCCTTGTGCTCCGTGAGCGCGGTCACCAGGTGCCGGCCATCGGCCTGCCGGAAGCGGGCGGCACCGATGATGGCGAGGTTGTCGGCCTCGGTGGCCCCGGAACAGAAGATCACTTCCGCAGGTTCCGCCTGGATCAGCGCCGCTACCTGCCGCCGCGCGGACTCGATGGCGTCATGCGCGGCCCGCCCCTGGGCAAGGCCATGCCCACCACCGGTCGACGGGTTCCCCACCAGCTCCGGTGCGGCAAGTGCGCCAGCCATCACGGCGACCACCTCCGGCGCCGCCGGCGTGCTGGCTGCGTAGTCGAGATAGATCGGCGTGGCCGTGGCCACTCAACCCGCCTTCGGCTTGTCGCCGGATCCTGGCACGAGGCTGCTCAGGATGCCCCGCAGGATGTTGAGCTCGTTCTCGTCAAGCCGCGTGCGGTTGAACAGCCGGCGCAGGCGGCGCATCAGGTGGCGCGGGTTGGCGGGATTCAGGAAGCCGCTGCCGAGCAGGACCCGCTCCAGGTGTTCGTAGAACAGCTCGAGCTGGGCCGGGCCTGCAAGTGGCGACTCCGGCACCGGCAATTCCGGCGCGGCCGCCTGCCCGCTGGCAAGCTGCTGCAGGCGCAGCTCGTAGGCAATCACCTGCACGGCCTGCGAGAGGTTCAACGAGCTGTACTCGGGATTCGCCGGGATATAGACGATGCCGTTGCAGAGATCGAGCTCCTCGTTCGCGAGGCCGGAGCGCTCCGGCCCGAACACCATGGCGGCCGCGCGCGAATGGCTCTGCAGGACGATCTCGGCCGCGGCTTCCCGCGGATTCATCTCGGGACAGCCGATCCGCCGGTGCCGCGCACTGGCGCCCAGGACGAGGCCGCAACCCTCCACGGCTTCGGCGAGCGAGCGGACGACCCGTGCGCCATGCAGCACGTCCTGCGCGCCCGAGGCCAGCGCGCGGGAATCGGCGCACAGCCACTCCACCGGCGGATTGACCAGCACGAGTTCGTGGAAGCCCATGGTCTTCATCGCACGCGCGGTCGAGCCGATGTTGCCGGGATGCGTGGTCTCGAAGAGCACGAATCGAATCGGGAGAGGGGTGGTCATGCAGTTCACTCGTGGAGAAAAACAGGAAACCGGGAATGACCCGGGACAAGAGGGTCCGACCCGCATCGCGGGATCCACATTGTAGGGTCCCGGCTGGCGGGACCCACAGCCCTCTGTACAATGGCGGCCCCATGCAGGCCCTGCTCAACACCGCCATCCAGGCCGCGCGCCGCGCCGGCGACATTGCCATCCGCGCGCTGTCGCGGCTGGACCAGCTCGAAATCCGCGCCAAGGGCCGCAACGAGTACGTCACGCAGGTCGACCAGGCGGCCGAGCAGGCCATCCTCGAGAGCATCCGCAAGCGCTATCCGGACCATGCCTTCCTCGCCGAGGAATCCGGCCGATCCGGCCAGGGCGAGCATGTCTGGATCATCGATCCGCTCGACGGCACGACGAATTTCATCCATGGTTTCCCGACCTTCTCGGTTTCGATCGCGTTGCGCCGCAAGGACACGCTCGAGGTCGGCGTGGTCTACGACCCGTGCCGCCAGGAGCTCTACACCGCGATGCGCGGCCGCGGTGCCCAGCTCGATGGCAAGCGCATCCGCGTCAGCGACCACAAGGAGCTGGACGGTGCATTGATCGGTACCGGTTTCCCCTATCGCAGCAATACCCGCTGGCTGTCCACCTACATGCCGATGCTCACCGCCGTCATGGAACAGACCGCCGGCGTGCGCCGCCCGGGCTCGGCGGCCCTGGATCTCTGCTATGTCGCAGCCGGCCGGCTGGACGGCTTCTTCGAGTTCGGCCTCGAGCCCTGGGATACGGCGGCGGGTACCCTGCTGATCCAGGAGGCCGGTGGTCTCGTGTCCAGCCTGACGGACAAGGGTTCACACCTCGACAGCGGCAACGTGCTGGCCGGCAACCCCAAGCTGCATGACGCGCTGCGCGCGCTGCTGGCGCCGCACCTGAACGGCGGCAAGGCCTAGATAACCGCGCCGCCCTCGCCCTTGTCCTTGGCCTTGACGAGCAAATCGGCCGGGCTCGCCTTCAGCTCCAGCGAGATCGCGCTCGCGACGAAGATCGAGGAATAGGTGCCCACCACAATGCCGATGCTGAGCGCGGCCGAGAAGCCGCGCAGCGTCTCGCCACCGAACAGCAACATCGCGATCACCACGAGCAGGGTGGTCAGCGCGGTCATGATGGTACGGCTCAGCGTCTCGTTGATCGACAGGTTCATGATCTCGCGCGGCGTGCCGCGGCGGACCTTGCGGAAGTTCTCGCGGATCCGGTCGAACACCACGATGGTGTCGTTCACCGAGTAACCGATGATGGCCAGCATCGCCGCCAGCACCGACAGGTCGAAGGTCATGCCGGAGAGCGCGAAGAAACCGAGGATGACGATCGGGTCGTGCAGCGTGGCGACGATGGCGCCGACCGCGAACTTCCACTGGAAGCGGACGCCGATGTAGACCATGATCATCAGCATCGCGAACAGCATCGCGAGCGCGCCCTTCTGGGCCAGGTCAGCGCCCACCTGCGGGCCGACGAACTCGGTGCGGCGCAACTCCGCCGTGGCATCGCCCTGCTTCAGCACGCCGACGATCTGGTCCGCGATCTCCTTGCCGGCCACGCCTTCGCGGGGCATGACGCGGATCATCACGTCATTGGCCGTGCCGAAATTCTGCACCTGCGCATCGCCGTAGTCATCGGCCGTCAACCGCTTGCGGATGTCGGACAGGTCTGCCGGGCCCTTGTAGGTGAGCTCGAGCAATACGCCGCCGGTGAAGTCGATGCCGAAGTTCAGGCCGCGGACACCGGGGATCAGCAGGATCAGCGAGCCGACCACGAGGATCGTCGACAGCACGAAGGCTATCTTGTCCTTGCCGAGGAAGTCGAAGTTGCTCCGGGTGCTAAAGAACTCCACTGACGTGCCCTCCCACCGACAGCCGCTCGACCTTGCGGCCGCCATGAATCACGTTGACGATCGCCCGGGTCACGGTCAACGCCGAGAACATCGACGTCAGGATGCCCAGGCACAACACCACGGCGAAGCCCTTGATGGGGCCCGAACCAAAGGCGAACAGCACGATGCCGGCGATCAACGTGGTGATGTTGCCGTCCAGGATCGCCGAGAAAGCCTTATCGTAGCCGGCATGGATCGCCGCCTGTGGCGACATGCCATTGCGCAATTCCTCACGGATGCGCTCGCAGATCAGCACGTTGGCATCGACCGCCATGCCGATGGTGAGCACGATGCCGGCGATGCCCGGCAGGGTCAGCGTTGCCTGGATCACCGACAGGAGCGCGATGATGAACACCGCGTTCACCAGCAGGCCGATGTCGGCGATCAGGCCGAACAGCCGGTAATACACGATCATGAAGATCGCGATCACGCCGAAGCCGATCAGGAAGGCCTGCACGCCGCGGTCGATGTTGTCCTGGCCGAGGCTCGGCCCGATGGTCCGCTCCTCCACCTTGTAGATCGGCGCGGCCAGTGCCCCGGCCCGCAACAGCAGTGCCAGGTCACGCGCTTCGATCGTGTCGAGGCCGGTGATCTGGAAGTTGCTGCTGAACACGCCATTGATCGTGGCCACGTTGATCACCTCGCGCGTCTCGCGGGGCACCTCGATGATCTTGCCGTTGCGTTCCACCTTCTCGCGCTTCTGCTCGACGAAGACCACGGCCATCGGCTTCTTCAGGTTGGCCTTGGTGGTGTCGAGCATGCTGCGGGCGCCATGGCTGTCGAGCCGGACGAACACCGCCGCCTGGCCCTCGGAGAAGCCCTGGCTCGCGTCGATCAGCTGGTCACCCGTGACGATCGTGCGGCGCTTGAGCAGCACCGGGCCGCCGTCGCGCATCTTGAACAGCTCGCAGCCGAGCGGCGTGCGGCCGGTGCGCTCGGCCTCCAGCGGGTTTTCGTCGGCGCAAACCAGGCGGAATTCCAGCGTGGCCGTGGCGCCGAGGATGCGCTCGGCCTGGGCCGGGTCCTGCACGCCGGGCAACTGGACCACGATGCGGTTCAGGCCCTCGCGCTGCACGATCGGCTCGGCAACGCCCAGCTCGTTGACGCGATTGCGCAGCGTGGTGGTGTTCTGCTGGATAGCGAAGTCCTGCCGGGACTTGATCTGCGCCGGGGTCATGCGGGCCACCAGCATCGCGCCGCTGGGCACGTCGCGCCGTTCGAACTCGAGCTCCGAGTCGGAACCCTTCAGGAGCTTCTCGGCCTTGTCGAGATCGGCGGCATCGGGCAGGCGGATCTGCACCTCCTGGCCCACCACCGCGACGCTGCGGCGGATGCGATTCTCCAGCAGCAGCTTGGTGAAGTCCGTGGCATAGGCATCCAGCCGCTGGTGGACCGCAGCATTGATGTCGACTTCGAACAGGAAGTGGACGCCACCGCGGAGGTCGAGGCCGAGCGGCACGGGCTTCAGGCCGATGGCCCGCAGCCAGGCAGGCGTGTTCGGCGTGAGCGTCAGCGCCACCACATAATCCTTGCCCAGCGCGGTCCGCAGGGCGTCAGCCGCGCGCAGCTGCTGGTTGACATCCGGGAACCGCACCATCACCCGACCGCTGTCCTTGTAGATGGCCGTGGTCTGCTCCGGGCCCACGGCCTGGCGCACGCGATCCATCCCGCTGTCTTCCATCGGCTGACCGTTGGCGAGGCTGATCTGCAATGCCGGCGTATCGCCGAAGAGGTTTGGCAGCGAGACCAGCGCCGCGACCAGCAGCGACAGGACGACCAGGGCATTTTTCCAGGCTGGGAAGCGATTCATTGGGGTAACCGAGGCTGGGAAACGAAAGGGCAGCGACGCCGGCGCACGGGGTGCAGCTCAGGCCCGGTGCACGGGTTCAGGCATTCTTCATCGTGCCCTTGGGCATCACGGCGCCGATCGTGTGGCGCTGGATCTTCACCTGCACGCCACTGGCGATCTCGACCTGCACGAAGGATTCACCCACTTCGATGACCTTGCCGAGCACGCCGCCGGCGGTCACGATTTCGTCACCGGTCGCCAGCCTGGCGACCATCTCCTTGTGCTCCTTCTGGCGCTTCTGCTGCGGGCGGATCAGCAGGAAGTAGAACACCACGAAGATGACCACGAGCGGCAGCATGCCGAGCAGGCTGCCGCTGGCCCCCTGCGGGGCGGCCTGCGCCCACGCGTCCTGTATGAAAAAACCCATTGTTACCCCGAGGTGATTGGGCCCTGGCCAGGGGCCGGGGCTGGAAAAAACGCGCGCCATTATGGCACAGATGCCCCCGCCCGCTGCCGGGCGAGGAAGCCCGCGGCAAAGGCGTCCACCGTCCCCTCCTCTATATGGTGTCGCAGGTCGGCCATGAGCCGCAGGTAGAAGTGCAGGTTGTGGATCGTGTTCAGGTGGGACCCGAGCATTTCCCCGCACTGGTCCAGGTGGCGCAGGTAGGCGCGGCTGTAGTGCCGGCAGGTGTAGCAGCTGCAGCCGGGCTCGATCGGCAGCGGGTCGTCCCGGTAACGGGCATTGCGGATCCGCACCACGCCATCGGCCACGAACAGCGAGCCGTTGCGGGCGTTGCGGGTAGGCATCACGCAGTCGAACATGTCCACGCCGCGCAACACAGCCTCGACGATGTCGGCCGGGGTGCCGACGCCCATCAGGTAACGGGGCCGGTCCCGCGGCATCAGCGGCAGGGTGTGGTCGAGGATGCGCAGGCGGTCGGCCTCCGGCTCGCCGACCGACAATCCGCCGATGGCCAGGCCGTCGAAGCCGATGTCGCAAAGGCCCGCCAGCGACGCGCCGCGCACCGCCTCGTGCATGCCGCCCTGGACGATACCGAACACCGCGGCGCCCCGACCCGGGCCGGGGCCGCCATCGAAGGCCGCCCGGCTGCGCCTGGCCCACCGGAGCGACAACTCCATCGACCGGGCCGCCTCGGCCTCGGTGGCCGGATAGGCCGTGCATTCGTCGAAGATCATCTGGATGTCGCTGCCGAGCTGGCCCTGCACGGCCATCGCGGACTCCGGCGACAGGAACACGAGGCTGCCGTCGGTCGGCGCGCGGAACTCCACCCCGGCTTCCGTGACCTTGTTGCGGGTGGCAAGGCTCCACACCTGGAAACCGCCGGAATCCGTCAGGATCGGCCGCTGCCAGTGCATGAAGCCGTGGAGCCCGCCGAGCGACTCGATGATCGGCCCACCCGGCCGCAGCATCAGGTGGAAGGTGTTACCGAGGATGATCTCGGCGCCCACGCCGGCCAGGTCTTCCGGCGTCATGGCCTTGACCGTGCCGTAGGTGCCAACCGGCATGAACACCGGCGTCTGCACCGTGCCATGGGCCAGGGTCAGTTCCCCGCGGCGGGCAGCACCATCGGTGGCGATGAGTTCGAACTTCACGTCACCCTCCCGCGGACGCTCTTTCGAGGAACATCGCGTCGCCGTAGCTGAAAAACCGGTAGTTCTCCCGGACGGCATGCCGGTAGGCGGCCATCACCCGCGACGTTCCGCCGAAAGCGCAGACCAGCATCAGCAATGACGAGGCCGGCAGGTGGAAGTTGGTCAGCAGCGCATCGACGATCCGGAACCGGAAGCCCGGCCGGATGAAGAGGCTGGTCTCGCCGCGGAGCGGCTTCAGCTCACCCGACTGACCCGCGGTCTCGAGCGCGCGGGTCGCCGTGGTGCCCACGGCGATCACGCGGCCACCGCGCTGCCGGCAGGCGGCCACCGCGGTGCACAGTTCGGGGGTCACTTCCAGCCGCTCGGCATGCAACCGGCCGGTCTTGAGCTGGTGCGGGCGCAGCGGCGCAAAGGTTCCCGCGCCGACGTGCAGGGTCACGGCCTCGAACGCGACGCCGCGCGCGGCCACTGCGGCCAGCAACGCCTCGTCGAAGTGCAAGCCGGCCGTCGGCGCGGCCACGGAGCCGGGCCGTGCCGCGTACACGGTCTGGTAGCGATCACGGTCGGCAGCGGTGTCCTCCCGCCGGATATAGGGTGGCAGCGGCACATGCCCCAGCCGCTCGAGAAACGGCATGACCGGCGTGGAAAAGCGCAGCTGATAGAACTCGTCGCGCCGTCCCATGACCTCGGCCGTCACGCCGTCATCGAAGCACAGTTGGCTGCCCGGTTTCGG
>CAZMVP010000006.1:19732-34114 GCA_964569355.1 uncultured Chromatiaceae bacterium
CTCGATCGACTGCATGACCATCGATTCCGGCGCCAACGGCAAGGAGCCGGCTTGCGCTGCGCACGGGCAATGCCTGCTGGGCGATCAGCCCGGGCGGCAGTTCAAAGGAAAAATCATCGGGATTCATCGCGGCAATTATCGCCTGCGGCACACGCCGACGCATGCCAGCCTGGTTGCTCCTCATGTAAACTGGCGCCCGATGCCGGTGTGGCGGAATTGGTAGACGCACGGGACTCAAAATCCCGCGACCGCGAGGTTGTGTCAGTTCGAGTCTGACCACCGGCACCAGAGATGGAAATCCTTCCGCAGTCCTGCGGCAATTCCCCTGTATTCATAGGTATATCCCACGAGAGTCGGGCCATCTGCCTGCCTGCTATACATGTTCCACGCAGTAACAATCCGCAGGCAGGAGATTTTCGATGTTCATCAATTTCTGGTATCCAATGGTTCGCAGCGAGGACCTGAGCCCCGACACGCCACAGCGGGTCAAGGGCCTCGGACTGCACTTCGCCGTCTTCCGTGACAGCAAGGGTGTGGCCCACACGGTCAGCGACACGTGCGTGCATCGTGGTGGCTCGCTCGCCGGCCCCTGGCAGCTCACCGGTCGTCCGCGCATCGTCGAGGACTGCATCGTGTGCCCGTACCACGGCTGGGAGTTCGGCGCCGACGGCGTCTGCAAGAACATTCCCTCCATCGGCTACGGCACCAAGCCGCCGGCCCGCGCCAAGGTCGACGCCTACCCCACCGTGGAAAAGTACGGCGTGGTCTTCGCCTTCCTCGGTGACCTGCCGGAGAACGAGCGGCCGCCCCTGATCGACGTCAAGGAATGGGGCGATCCGAAGTGGCGCGCCAACTCGGTGCTCATCCTCGACGTACCCTTCCACTACGAGCGTTCCATCGACAACGGCATCGACCCGGCACACAACGAGTTCGTGCATCCCACGCACGGCCTCTCGGCCATCCATCGCGAAACCTACAAGGTCCGCGAGCATGATGTCGTCGAGGGTTCGCAGAAGCTCGGCATCATGTTCCGACATCGCTACTCGGCACCGGGCCTGACCCACGACACCTGGAAGTCTGCCGACTCCGGCACCAAGCCGTCGGACATCTACGCCGGCACCGAGACCTATGGACCGTCGGCCATGATCACGCAGATCGAGCCAGCGCCGGACAAGATGTTCCGCCAGTACTTCGTGGAGCGGCCGATCGACGAGAACCACACGCAGATCTTCTTCATCAACATGCGCAACTTCCTGCTCGATGCTGCCCATGACGGTGCGATCCATGCCCGCAACAAGGTGATCGCCCAGCAGGACATCGAGACCCTGAGCGTGGTCTATCCGACCCGCACGCCCCTCAATACCCGCGAAGTCCACATGCCGGCCGACAAGGCGGTGCTGGGTTATCGCGAGTGGCTTGCCAAGTGGACGGCCAAGGGCTGGCGGATCGACTGGAACGCGTTCCAGGAGCGCAACCGGGGCACCGAGACGGCCTTCGCCATCCCCTCGCCGGGCCGGCGGACCTCGGCCAACTGGGTGCTCGAGACCGTGCCGATGATCAAGGGCAGCTAAGCGGAGAACGTTCCTCCAGACCTGAGCCGGCTCTTACCCCGTGCCGGCAAGGGTGACTACCACGGGCGGCTTCCGGATTGCATCCGGGGCCGCCCGTTTCTTTTCCGGCCGCGGTCCTTGCGGCTCATTGCGGGGGATCGCCGACTTGCCGGCGCGGGGTTGCGACGGACGCAGGGCTGCAGCGGTTGCGGGGTTACGCCGGATACAGCCGCGTGAACTCGGCTGTTGCGCGCAGCAGGCTGTCTTCGATGGAAACGCCGGCAAACCAGTTGCCGGCAAGGCCCAGCCGTCGACCCTCCAGATGGCGGTCGATCGAGGCGATCGTCGCGGCGTGACCGGTGCGCAAGGCTGGCAGGCGATTGTGCACGGTGGCGTGGTCGATCACCTGGCCTGGTGCGATCCCGAGCACGTCGCAGGCGCGCGCCAGGCGGCTGGCAGCCTCCAGTCCCGGCCGGAAGTGGAAGGTGAATGCCCGGTGCCGATCGTCGGGCACGACATCGCGTGAGAGCGCGGAGTAGAAATCGTCGGCATGGGCGATGATGCCGGCGAGCGGCGGAAGGCCGGATGCCCCGGCGTCGAACAGTACGGCAAGGCTGTCGAACTCGGCCATGGCAATCGAGGCGCAGTCCCGTGCCAGGGCCGGCATCATGTCCTGCAGCAGCCGCGCAGCCACGTCGGGCGCCACGGCCAGCACCACGGTGGCTGCCGTGATGCTGCCGCCATCCGACAGCAGCAGACGATGACCGCCATCCAGCAGCTCGATCCGCTCCACGGCGACCCCGGCGCGAACTGCCACGCCAGGCTGCCGTGCCAACGCCTCGGCCACGCCATCGACCAGCCCGCCGAGGCCTGCCACTCCGGTGAAGCTCCGCAACACCGACTTGTCCCGCGGCTTCTTGCGGAACACTTCGTCAGCCGGGAACCGGTTGGCCGGCTGGCAGGTCATGGCATCGAGGGCCGGGCCCAGCACCTGTTCGAAGTTCCATCGTCCGACAAGGCTGCCGAAGTACTCCTCGACGCTGGCGCCGGCCGGCCGCAACCACAACGCGCGCGGCAATGACCACAGCAGTCGCGGGATCGACAGGGCCCCGGCGATGGATTTCAGCCGGCCGCCGGTCAGCAGCCGGAACGGCAGGTTCTGCCGCGGACGGATGTGCTCGAGCAGGCCCTGCGAGCGCAGGATGCCGATCAGCGTGCCGTAGCTGTTGTAGCAGGTATGGGCGCCGAGCTCGGCCCAGTAGCCGCCCTCATTGCCGAAGCGATGGGTGTGGATGGCGCCGCCAAGGCGCGCACTGGCCTCGATGACCAGGGGTTCGAGGCCCCGCCGTGCCGCGAAGTGCGCGACGCCAAGCCCGCTGATGCCGCCCCCGACGACGGCGAGCTGGCTATCCGTCGGACTTGGCCCGCGTCCAGAGCTGGTAGACGCCCTTGTCCTCGCCGCCCAGGTCCGTGTCGAAGTAGTAGATCTGCTGCGGCCTGATGCGAATGATGTTGAAGCGCCGATGGGCCCGCTCCGGCGTCACGCGCACGAGGTGGTACTTCTCAAGGATCCCGTCGAAGCGCGGATCGGTGCCGGGGATGACTTCCGCCGTGCCGCGGATCTGCACGCTGCGCCATTCCTGCTTGCCGCCCTCGGCCACGGTCCACCCCTTGAAGCGCACGGCGCTGATGTTCGGGTTTTCCTGGAGCTGCAGCAGCTTCTCGGTGCCGACTTCCGACACCACGTAGAAGAGCTTTTCGTCCTTGTCGAGGACCATGTCCACCGTGGTCGCGATCGGGATGTTGTTCCGGGCCGTGGCAATGGCAAAGCGCTCGCGACCCGGCAGGAACTCGGCCACCTTGGTCCAGATCTGGTCATTGCTCAGCTGCGGGAAATTCTTGACGAACTGCGTGGTTGCCGTGCTCATGAAGTCGTAGGTGACGGAGTGGCACTCGCTGCAGGTCATGCCGCGCGAGTACGCGCGATGATCCGCCGACTTCACCTGGTCGGACTTGAGCGGCGGGCCATCGAAGATGATGGCGACATGCCCCAGCTCGCCCGCACCGACATTGATGCCCTTCGGCTCTCCCTTTGCGTCTTTCGCGGCATCAGGACTGGCCTTGGGGCTGGCCTTGGGGCTGGCCTTGGAACTGGCCTGGGCTGCGGCGGCCGGCGTTGCAGCCTGGTCTGCCACGGCGGAGCCCGCCATCCCTGCCAGGGACAGCACGGCAAGCGAGCAACTGGTGACGAGCGTGAGCAGTGCGGATTTTCTGGACATCCGTTTGTTCCTTCTGGATTCCCCGGCTGGATCGGCTTCGCCGCATTATGCTGACGCAAAATTCCGGGCGTCAATGCAGGTACGTACTATCCACCACTGGCGATCGCAACAGGACCCATGGCACGCCGCGCGGAAGCAGCCGATGCATCGGGTACCATCTGCGGACGATCGGTGGCAGATCACGCAATCGGACAGGAGCACACATTGAGGAATCGCAATCCGGGAAAGATCAGCCGACGTCAGGCGTTGAAGACGATCGGTGGCGCCATCGGCGTGGCGGGCCTCGCCTCCGGCTTCGGCATCGCGGCCTGCAGTCCGCGCCGCGCCGATGCGGACGTCATCGTGGTCGGTGCGGGCCTTGCCGGCCTGAATGCCGCGATCCTGCTCCAGGACCAGGGCCTCGATGTACTCGTGCTGGAAGCGAGCCAGCGCGCAGGCGGCCGGGTGCATACGCTCGACAAGCTCGCCGGACATCCCGAAGCCGGTGGCTCCGAGATCGGTGCCGACTATGCGCGCGTGCTGGACATGCTCACGCGGATCGGCAAGCCCGACATGGTTGCCTGGCTGGACCAGGTCGATCCGAATGCGGCCCTCAACATCGGCGGCACGATGATCGCGGTGAAGGATTGGCCAACGTCATCGCTGAACCGGCTGGCCGCAGGCGAGCGCGCCCTGCCGCCAATCGCGCTCACGAAGTTCTTCCTGCCGAAGTCCTCCCCGCTTGCGGACCTCGCCAGCTGGCTCGAGCCCGCGGCCCGGGAGTTCGATGTCCCGTTCGGGGCCTGGCTGAAACAGCAGGGTGCGGGCGACGAGGCGCTGCGGCTGATCAGCCGCCAGGTACCCTCCGCCACGCTCGACGGCACCTCGACCCTGTGGATGCTGCGCAACCAGCGCATCGAGAAGGCGGCCGGCGGCATCGCTGCCTTGCGCCGGATCAAGGATGGCGCCAGTCGCCTGCCCGAGGGCATGGCGGCGCTGCTGAAGCGCGAGATCCGTTTCGATGTGCCGGTGGTCGGCATCCGCTCATCGCCGGACGGTGTCGAGGTCAAGGACAGCCACGGCAAGGTCCATCGGGCGTCGTACGCGGTCTGCACGCTGCCGATGAGCATGGCCCGCGAGATCCTGTTCGAGCCGGCGCTGCCCGCGCTCAAGGCCGAGGCCTTCGCGAAGATCCCGCAGGGTGACGCCACATCCGTGTTCTTCAACATCAAGGCGCCGTACTGGGACGAAGACGGCATGCCGGCGGGTTTCTGGAGCGACCGGACCGGCTGGGTGCTCCGCTACAACACGGCTGCCGGCAGCTACCTGTGGATGTTCAAGGATGGCTCCAGCAATGCGTCGTGGCGTGCACTGGACGATGACACCATCCTGGCACAGGCCACCGAGGAACTGACCACGGCCCGCCCCAGCACCAGGGGCCGCGTCGAGGCTTCCGGCGTCTTCAACTGGAGCCGGTATCCGTGGCTGCGCGGTGGCAACGGCTACCGCGCCCCCGGCGACATCTCCCGATACGCCAACGTCATGGCCACTGCCCACGACCGCATCCACTTCGCGGGCGTCGATACCGCCGTGATGTCCGCGGGCATGGAAGGCGCGATGGAGTCCGGCGAGCGGGCAGCGCTCGAGATCCTTCAGCGGCAGGCCTGAATTTGCGGGAAGCCCGGTTGCCGCCGGTCACGATCAGCCCGCCGACAGCAATTGCGGACCGGATGACGCCTCACCGGTCTCGGCCACGATGCCGGATGGCCCAGCGCTGCCAGCGCCGCTCCGCCGCGAGCGCGGCCCGCTCGCTGCGTGGCCACGCGGATTGCAGCAGGAACTTGGCGGCAGCCACCGCCGCTCGGGGCTGGGCCGCGATCTCGTCGGCCAACGCCAGCGCAGCTTCGAGCGGCTCATCGCCCACGTGGGTCACGAGGCCGAGCCGGTGCGCCTCCGCACCGCTCACGACCCGCGCCGTCATCGTCAGTTCCCGGGCCACGTCCAGCGGCACGAGGTCGCGCAACAGCACGGTCCCGCCCATGTCCGGCACGAGGCCCCACTTCACCTCCATCACCGAGAGTCTGGCATCCGGCGTGCAGAACCGGATGTCGGCGCCGAGCGCGAGTTGCAGGCCGGCCCCCAGGCAGTTGCCGTGGATCACCGCCAGTACCGGCACCGGCAAGTCACGCCAGCCAAGGCCCCAGTCCTGGAAACGATTGCGCAAGGGCGAGTGCAACGCCGCGAGCGCCACGATCCGCGCGCGCGTGCTGCCCATTACCGCCTGCATGTCGAGGCCGGCGCAGAACGACGGCCCGTCGCCCGCCAGGATCACGGCGCGCAGCTGTCTTCGACGTTTGAGTTGACGTACGGCGGCGGCCATCGCGGCGAGCATGTCGAGGTCGACGCCGTTGTGCCGGTCGCCGCGCGCAAGCGTCACGCGCGCGATCGGCCCGTCACACTCCACCCGCACCCGGTCGGCCATGCGTCCCCCCGTGGGCCAGTTTACCCGTCAGGCGCCGAGCCGCTCGCCGTGCTCCCGGGTCGCGTGGAAACCGACCGTCGGCCAGCGTTCCAGCGTGAGCTTCAGGTTGTACTTGTTGGCGGACAGGAACACCGGGTTGCCGTCGACGTCCTCGGCGAGCGACATCGCCTCGTCCTTCTCGAACTTCCTTCGCGTCGCGTCATCGGGGAACGTGAGCCAGCGCGCCGTGTAGATGTCCACGTTGTCGTAGGCGGCATCCACGTTGTACTCGGCCGACAGCCGGTGCGCGACGATCTCGAACTGCAGGCGCCCGACGGCACCGAGCAGGATCTGGGCGCCCTGCCGCGCGCTGAACACCTGGATGGCGCCCTCCTCTCCCAGCTCCTTCAGGCCCTTCTGCAGCTGCTTGCTCTTCATCGGATCCCGCGGCCGGGCGGCGCGGAACAGTTCCGGCGCAAAGTACGGGATGCCGCGGAAAACCAGCGCCTCGCCCATCGACAGCGTATCGCCGATCTGCAACTGCCCGTGATTGTAGATGCCGATGATGTCCCCGGCCACGGCGCCCGTGCTCGTGACCCGTTCATTCGCCATGAAGGTGAGCGCGTTACCAAGCTTCATTTCCCGGCCGCTGCGCAGGTGCCGCGCCTTCATGCCGGGCTGGTACTGGCCGGAGCACAGCCGGAAGAACGCGATCCGGTCACGATGCTTCGGGTCCATGTTTGCCTGGATCTTGAACACGAAGCCGCTGAAATCCGGGTCCGTCGGCTTGACGACCCGGCTGCCGCCATCGCGCGGCTGGGGCGCCGGGGCCCAGTCCACCAGCGCCTGCAGGACCTCCTGCACGCCGAAGTTGTTGATGCCGGAACCGAAGAATACCGGCGATTGCCGGCCTTCCAGGAACCGCGCGCGTTCGAACGGACTGCTCGCCTCCCGGATCAGGCCGACGTCGGAGCGCAGGCTCGCCACTTCCGCCGGGAACAGTTCATCGAGCTTCGGATTGTCGAGGCCGTGGATCTCCTCGACGGCCGTGCGCTTCTCGGCACCGGCCGTGAAGCGCAGCAGCCGGTCCTCGAGCAGGTGATACACGCCACGAAAGCTCTTGCCCATGCCGATCGGCCAGCTGATCGGCGCGCACTCGATCTTCAGGGCCGATTCGATCTCCTCGAGCAGCGAAAGCGGTGCGCGCACCTCGCGATCCATCTTGTTCACGAAGGTGATGATCGGCGTGTTCCGCAGGCGGCAGACTTCCAGCAGCTTGAGTGTCTGGGCCTCCACGCCCTTGGCCGCATCGATCACCATCACGGCGGCATCCACGGCTGTCAGCACACGGTAGGTGTCTTCGGAAAAATCCTCGTGGCCCGGCGTGTCGAGCAGGTTGATCGTGTGCCCGGCATAGTCGAACTGCATCACGGAGCTGGTGACCGAGATGCCACGCTGCTTTTCCACTTCCATCCAGTCCGACGTGGCGTGCCGGGAGCTCCGGCGCGCCTTGACCGTGCCCGCCAACTGGATTGCGCCGCCGAACAGCAGCAGTTTCTCGGTCAGCGTGGTCTTGCCGGCGTCGGGGTGGGAAATGATCGCGAAGGTCCGGCGCCTGGCCACGGCGGCTGCCAGGTCGCCGTGCAGGCCTGTGCCGGGATCGGCCCCTGAGGGAGCCTCCGGACCCGGATGGGTGGCAGGTGACGGTTTCGTGTTGGCTGGGGAGGCGGACATGGGGGCGCGCAGGATAGCACTGCCGGCGCCTGCTACAGCGGCCGCCGGAATCGCAGGATCACCTGGGAGGTCCGGCCCCGGATCGACGGGTCGAAGGCCGACTTCGTGCGATCGTCCTCCGGGTTCACCAGCGCCGCACTCTCGCCATCCGGCACGAAGCCCGCGGCCGTGAGGTCCTTCTTCAGCAAGGCCGGATCGATCCGGTGCAGCGTGTCACCGGTCCCGGGCGGCGCTCCCGGCAGGGCGGCGTGGTCGACCACGCCCAGCACGCCGCCGGGCTTCAGGGCCTGGAACAGCATCGCCAGCATCTTCGGCCCGTCGATCCTCTGCCAGCCAGCTTTCTCGTCGACGTGATAGACATCGTGGTAGACGTCGATCATGAGGATCGCATCGAAGGCCGCCGGCGGCAGCTTGAGCTCGTTGTTCTCGGCCAGCAACCGCTCCACGTTGGGCAGGCGGCCCGATGCGTAGCGGGTGGCAAGCTCCTTGCCGGCGATCCGCAGGTAGGGCGTGTTGTTGTGCGCCACCACCTTGCCGGTGGGTCCGACGATGTACGACAGGAGCTCGGTGTAGTAGCCGCCACCGGAATAGAGGTCCAGCACCGTCATGCCGGGCGCAATGCCGAAGAACCGCAGTACCGCCGCGCTCTGGCGTGCCTTGTCGCGCACGCGGTCGGAGTCCGGACGGGCCGGGTTGGCGAGGGCTGCGGCAACCGCGGCCTCGACCGGATCCAGCGGCCGGCGGGGCTGCGGCCGCTTCACCGCGTCCTCCGAACGCAGTTCGGGGCTCGGCGTGGTGGCGGCTGATGTCGCCGTATCGGCCACGGCGGCGGAGCGCTCGGGATCGAGCATCGGTCCGAGCCGGCTGCAACCCGTGAGCCCGGCGGCCAGCAGGATCAACAGGACCACGCTGCGGATATCGATGTTGCGGATGCCGATGTTCATGGCTGCAATCCTCGGGTCAATGCCGGGTCATTCCCGGGAAATGGAAACTGAAACTCTCGCCATCGAGATGCCGCTGCCAGGCCACCGTGGCTGGCGGCGCCAGTACCAGGTGCCAGCCCTGCTGCTCATGGCGATAAGGTTCCGCCACCGCGCGGAACACCACCGGATCCAGCACGGCAAGGCATCGACCGGTCGGGTGGCGGACCGACTCGTAGCGTAGCAGTTCAATGGCGGCACGCCGCGCGAGGGCCGCCAGCGCCTGCGTGGCGCCGTAGTCGTCGGCATCGGTCCACCGGCCGCGATCACGGACGAGCGGCGGCTCGCACAGGTCCAGCATCCGGGCGCTGGCACCATGGAACTCGAACAGCGTCATTTCCATCGAGGCGGTGCGTCCCGCGAGGCCTGCGCTGTCCATCCAGAACCGCAACCGCCAGTAACCGGCCTCCGCGCAGGCCGTGGCCCGTTCGCTGGCACCGTACAGCACGCCCGGTTCGTGGGGTTGCCGGAAGCGTGACCCGCCCGCCGGTGGCTGGTAGCGAAAAGGCGTGCTGAGCAGCCAGTGCAAGCCGGCCAGCCCATCGGGTACGGGCGGCTTGGCCTCGTCGAGGATGGACTCGAGCAGTGCCTGGTCAGTCAACTGGCCGCCAGTGAGCAGCATCGTGGCCACCCGATGCTGGGCCTCGACTGCGCGCCATCCCGCGTCCTGCCACGACCGGACCTCAGATGCGAGCGCGGTGGGCGTCCACGTAATCGCAGGCATGCACCAAACCCTCCACCCGGCCGAGTGCCTCGAGCGGCGTGCGGCCACCGAAGGCCTGGTTGGCGGACTTCAACCAGCTGCGCGCCAGCTCGTCATCCCCGCCGACCATCGTGGACAGCGAGCGGTACAGTCGTACGAGATGGGTGCCGAGCTCCCAGGGCTTGGTGGCTTCGGCCAGCAGGAACTTGCCATTCAGCAGCCGCGATGCGGTGGCCTGGCTGACGCCGATGATATGCATGAGCTCGGTGGATTTGAGCTTCAGCCGGGTGGCAGTTTCCGCCACGGCCTGCGTCAACACCCGGCTGCGATCGGCCCTGATCCGGTCGGTCGTCGCCGGACCGGCTTTCGGCAAACCATTCTTCAGTGGGTGGATTGTCGCCATGGCAATACTCTACAGCATTATTTACAGTATTTCATGGATTGTGAATAAATATCATGATTATGACAATCAGCGAGGAGGCTGTTTTCAGCCTGCTGAAAACTGCCAGATTCCCGCCTCGTCAGTGACCCGTCGCGCCCGGCCCCGCCCCATCAGGCAATGCAGGTGTGCCAGCGCCTCGCCGGTGGCAAAGCCCAGCTGGTCGCCGCTGATATGTACCGGAAACAGCGCAGGAAACAGGTCGATGCAGCGTCGCGGGGCTTCCCGCAAGCGCTTCTCCACCCGATCCAGCGACCGCTCATGACCGTCGATCAGCGCCTGCAACCGTTCAGGTGCCCCGACGAAGGGCTCGTTGTGGGCCGGCAGGACCAGGACTTCTGCGGGCAGTGCTTCCTTCAGCCGTGCGCAGGAGGTCAGCCAGTCGTGCAGCGGATCAGCTTCAGGTTCTGTTGGGAATACCGACACGTTCGACGAAATTCTTGGCAGGATCTGGTCACCCGAGATGAACAGGTTCAGCGTCGGGCACCACAGGCAGAGATGTTCCGGCGAATGACCGTTGCCACCCAGCACCTGCCACTGCCGGCCGCCGATCCTGAGCGTGTCGCCTGCCGTGACCCGGCGCAGCGAGTCCGGCATCCGGTGGATGAGCCGGCCAAAGCCGCCGAAGCGCTGGCGGTGGGCCTCGAGTGCTGCTTCATCCCAGCCGGCAGCCCGGTAGAAGGCCGTGAACTCTTCCGGCGCTTCGCGCCCGGTATCGGTGAACAGCATCCGGCCGGTGGTGTACTCGAGCCGCGACATCAGCAGCGGGCAGCGGAATTTCCGGGTCAGCCAGCCGGCGAGACCCACGTGGTCGGGGTGCATGTGGGTGACCAGGACCCGGGTGACCGGCCTGCCCCGGAGCTCCGGGCTCTCCAGCAGCGCGCTCCACAGTTGCCGGCATTCGTCGGTGCCAACGCCGGTATCCACCGCGAGCCAGCCGTCATCGTCTTCCAGCAGCCAGAGGTTGATCCAGCGCAGCGCGAAGGGCAGCGGCATGCGCAGCCACAGCACGCCAGGCGCCACCTCCTTGGTCTCGCCGGCTGCCGGCGGATCGCCGCAGGGATAAGTCAGGGGCATGTTGGTGCTTTCGATCGGGGCTCGCCAGCATATACCGGCGGATGAGCCAAACTCAGGCACAATACGCGCCCCCTGCGCACGACGCCCTCCCCCATGCCCCCCGATACCGGAACTCCCAGCCGCTTTGCCGACCTCAACCTGCCCGATCCGTTGCTCAAGGCACTGGCGGAACTGGGCTATGAATCGCCCTCGCCGATCCAGGCGGCCACGATCCCGCCGCTCCTGGCCGGGCGCGATGTGGTCGGCCAGGCCCAGACCGGCACCGGCAAGACGGCGGCCTTCGCCTTGCCGATCCTCGCGAAGCTGGACCTGCACGAATTCGGACCACAGGCACTGGTCCTCGCGCCAACCCGCGAGCTGGCCATCCAGGTGGCGGAAGCCTTCCATCGCTACGCGAAGCATCTGCCGGGCTTCCACGTGCTGCCGATCTACGGCGGCCAGGCCTACGGCCCGCAGCTCGGCGGCCTGCGCCGCGGCGCGCATGTGGTGGTGGGCACGCCCGGCCGCGTGATCGACCACCTGAACCGCGGTTCGCTGGACCTCAGGCAACTCCGCACGCTCGTCCTTGACGAAGGCGACGAGATGCTGCGCATGGGCTTCATCGACGATGTCGAACTCGTGTTCGAGAAGTCGCCACCGGGACGCCAGGTCGTGCTGTTCTCCGCGACCATGCCGGCCGAGATCCGGCGGATCGCCCGCAAGCACCTGGCGGATCCCGCTGAAATCACCATCAAGAACAAGACCACCACCGCCGCCAATACCCGGCAGCGGTTCTGGATGGCCAGCGGCCTGCAGAAGCTCGATGCGCTGACGCGCATCCTCGAGGTCGAGCCCTTCGACGGCATGATCGTGTTTGCCCGCACCAAGGTCGCCACCGAGGAGATCGCCGAGCGGCTCGAGGCCCGCGGTTTTGCCGCCGCCGCCCTGAATGGCGACATGGTCCAGGCCCAGCGCGAGCGGACCATCGGCCGGCTGAAGCAGGGCGAGCTGGACATCCTCGTGGCCACCGACGTCGCGGCCCGCGGGCTCGACGTCGACCGGGTGAGCCATGTCGTGAACTACGACATCCCCCACGACACCGAAGCCTACATCCACCGGATCGGCCGCACCGGCCGGGCCGGCCGCAAGGGCGAGGCGATCCTGTTCGTGGCCTGGCGCGAGCAGGGCATGCTGAAGTCGATCGAACGGGCCACCCGCCAGCCCATCGAGCCGATGCAACTGCCGACCGTCGCCGCCGTGAACAACCAGCGCGTGGCGAAGTTCAAGCAGAAAATCACGGAGGTGCTCGAAACCGCCGATCTCGACCTCTTCCGCACGATCATCGGGCAGTTCGAGCAGGAAAACGGCGTGCCGGTGCTGGATATCGCCGCGGCGCTTGCCAGGCTCGCGCAGGGCGACGCGCCGCTGCTCGTGCCGGAGCCTCCGCCGGCTCCGTCCCGTCCCCCGAAAGCATCCAGGCGCGACCGCCCGGAATCCGGCGCCGGCCATGCGGGACACCAGGAAGACCGGACACACCGGCCACATGAAGACCGGTTTCCGCGCCGCCACCATGACGGCCCGCCACCGGAGGGTTCGGTGCGCTACCGGCTGGCCGTGGGCCATGCCCACGGCGTGAAGCCCGGCAACATCGTCGGCGCCATCGCCAACGAGGCCGGCGTCGACAGTCGCCGGATCGGTCGCGTGGACATCCGCGACGACTACAGCCTGGTGGACCTGCCCGCCGGCATGCCCGATGACATCCTGGCCCACCTGAAGAAGGTCTGGGTGGTTGGCCAGCAACTGCGCATCAGTCCCGAGCGGCCCGGCGACCCGGGCACCGCGCATCGGGCAGCCACGCCCAGAAAAACCGGTAGACTGCACACGACCGGGCAGAAGGCGCCTCGCAAGCCCGGGTTCAAGCCCGGGTTCAAGTCGGGGCCCAGGTCCGGGCCCGGGCCAGGGGCCGGGGGCAAGCACCGGGGCAAGGACAAACCCGTTTCACCGAAGGCGCGGCACCGCAAACCGCACGACGCCTGAGGCCGTTCATCACCATGCAATCGAGGACTCCCATGAACCCACGTCTTTCCATTCCGGCAGGCACCGCATTGGTCTGCGCGGTCGCCGCCCTGCTGGTCGGCTGCAACCGCCCCGCCCCGGCTGCGGAGAACATTGCCGACACCGCGACGTTCGAGGCATTCGTGGACGCAGCGGTGCACCAGAAGGCCGACACGCTGAAGCCGGAGGAGCTGAACCAGGCAGTGGAGCAATTCCTCGGCCTGCAGGTGGCCGCGGCCGCCGCGACCAAGGCCGGCCTGGAGAAGGACCCCAAGGTCCAGGCGCAGATCAACCTGAACCGCACCAACATCCTCACCGAGGCCCTGCTGAAGCAGCACCTGGATGCGAACCCGGTGACCGAGGCGGAGATCGATGCCGAGTACAAGGAGCAGGTTGCCAACGTACCGAAGGAGTACAAGGCGAGCCACATCCTGGTGGATGACAAGTCGCTGGCCGAGGCCATCATCAAGAAGCTCAAGGCCAGCAAGAACGTGGCGGCGGATTTCGCGGCCCAGGCCAAGGAATTCTCCAAGGACAGCTCGGCCGCCAAGGGCGGCGACCTCGGCTGGTTCAATGCCCAGACCATGGTCAAGCCCTTTGCCGACGCCGTGGTGGCCATGGACAAGGGCCAGTTCTCGGAAGTCCCGGTCGAAACCCAGTTCGGCTACCACGTGATCCTGCTGGAGGACGTCCGCACGCCGCAGCTGCCGGAACTCGCCGAGGTCAAGGACCAGGTGAAACAGCTGGTGCAGCGCAAGCGCGTCCGCGACTACCTGGAAGAACTGAAGAAGGGATCCAAGCTCGACCTGCAGAAGGCTGCCGATACGCTGGTGGCCTATGCCCAGGTCGGGGAGAAGAGCGGCAAGCAGGCCGAGGGCAAGCCAGATGCCACGACGGATGCCGGAGCCGGCACGACAGGCAACACCAGTGACGCCGCCGACTCACAGGCGGACAAGGCAGCGACTCCGGCACCGAACGCGCCCTGAGCCGCCCGCAAGGGGTTACTAATCCGCCGGAATCGGTAAGATACGGCCTTCTCACAACATGCAGCCGGGGAATACAGCCATCATGAAAAAGTTACTGTTTGCAGGGGCGCTGCTGGCGGCATCGGCCACGGCCAACGCCACCATCTGGGAAGTCACGCTG
>CAZMVP010000007.1:0-2440 GCA_964569355.1 uncultured Chromatiaceae bacterium
TACTACCCCGCCTCGGTGCAGCCGGCATGTGAAGCGGGCCCGCCCGCCGGCCACGCCGCCGTCGCATGAAAAAGGGGCGGTACCCACGGGTACCGCCCCTTCAAGGCAGGGTGGTCAGTCAGGAAGCTGCGCCGTTCAGGCAGCCTTTGCCTTGGCTACCGGGTTGTTCTGCGCTGCAGCCTTTGCCGCTTCCTGCGCCTTGGCCTGGAAGCCGCTGACGATCTCGACGTACTCCTGCGAGCGGCGGACGATCTGCTCGCCGAAGCTGCGGGTCGTCTCGGCCTGCTTGCTGAAGTACTCCTTGTAGTCCGTCGCCTTGGCAGCGAGGCGGGCCTGCTCGACGGCGAAGTTGAACCAGTCGCCGATCACCGCATAGTGCTGCCTGGAAAGGCTCTCGAAAGCGTCGGCGGCCAGGCCATTGGCGGCGCGCACCGGCTCGAGGGCTTCCTTCTGGAAACCGATGAAGCTGGCAAAAATGTCGTTCTGCGTGGTCATGTCGGGTTCTCCATGTGGGGAGCGGCACGATCCGCTCCAGTGCGTGCATCCTAAGCCAGGATGTTGTGCAGTGCAAGAGGTTCGTATGATATTTGCAACATATTGTTTATCAACCAATATGTGTAATATCGATACGACATAATCTGCACCTCTTGTGCACCGCACGCGAACACTGCGGGCCGGTCAACCAGGTCCCGCGGCATCGGCCAGTGCGAACCACAACAGGATCGGGAGCATGGCAAAGGCAATCAGCGTGGAGACCAGGATTGCACTGGCCACATCGTCGGGGTGGCGGTCGTAGCGCGCCGCGAGCAGGTAGCAGAACACCGCCACCGGCATCGAGGCCTGCAGCAACACGACGCCCCGGGTGACCCCGCGCAGGTCGAAGAGGCTGATCACCGCGATGGCCACGAGCAGGCCTGGCAAAAGGCGCGTGACGGCAATGACCATCGCCACCTTGAGGTGCCGTACCCGGATGCTGCCCAGCGAATGGCCGAGGGCCAGCATCATCAGCGGGATGGCCATGCCACCGAGGAGCCCCACCGTATTGGCCAGCCACAGGGGCAGTTCGGTTCCGGTGCCGAGCAGGCCGAGGCCGATCACGGCCGCATACATCACCGGCGTGGTCAGCAAGGTGCGCAAGACCGGTTCGCGGCCCTGGAGCAGCGGCGCCAGGCAGAACTGCGCGACCGAGTTCACGAGGTAGAAGCCGATCGCAAGACCGAGGCCTCTCTGGCCGAAGGCGAACAGGCACACCGGCAGGCCGAGGTTGCCGGTGTTGCCGAAGGACACCGCCGGCAGGTAACTGCGCAGCGGCTGGCCGAGCAGTTTCAGCACCGTGGCGCCAATGATCGCCGAACCCGCCAGCGCCACGACGGCATAGCCCATCATCCGGAACATCAGCTGTGCATCGGTGTGCAGCTGTGCGGTGCCATTGAGGATCAGGCACGGCACGCCGATGTTCATCACGACAAGCGTCAGGAAGTCCCGCTGGAAGGGCACGCGCAGCCAGGCCCAGGCCGCGCCCAGAAGCGTGATAAGGAAGACTGGCGCGAGGACCGGAAAGATCTGGGCGTACATCGGTCGGCTATGCTAGCGGAGCGGGCCACTGCCATGTCCGGCACTGGAATCGAAAGACCACTGTCAATGCAGTGCATAACTCTGGAGAGACTCTCTTGACTGCTGAAATGATCAAAATCAAGGCGTTGGACGGCCATGAGCTCGACGGCTACCTGGCCATGCCTGCATCGCCGCCACGGGTCGGGCTGCTGGTGCTGCAGGAGATCTTCGGCGTCAACGGCCACATCCGGAAAGTCGCCGATGGCTTCGCGGCGCGGGGCTTCCTGGCCCTGGCCCCGGCACTGTTCGACCGCCAGAAGAAGGACGTGCAGCTCGGCTACGACCGGATCCGCGAGGCCCGCAGCCTGATGGCCAAGGTGAAGATCGACAACGTCGCCACCGATCTCAAGGCAGCGGTGGCTGCGCTCCGCAGCCGGCTGGTTCCGCCCGGTGGCCCGGTCGGGGCCGTCGGCTATTGCTGGGGCGGTGCGATTGCCGACCTCGCAGCCTGCCGGGTCGGCATCGATGCCGGCGTCTCCTATTACGGGCGAGCCAACGTGAACTGGCTTGATGAGAAGCCCGCCTGCCCGATGCTCTACCACTTCGGCGGCAAGGACCCGGTGATTCCACCGGAATTGAGGGAGCAGATCGAGGCCGGCCGCCCGGACGGTGAGTTCCATGTCTACCCTGACGCGGGCCATGGCTTCAATTGCGACGACCGCGCCGAGTTCAACCCCGCCAGCGCCGAACTCGCGCTGACGCGCACACTCGCGTTCTTCCGCCTGCACCTCGGGGCGACTTGACGCAGGCGGCTTCAGTCCCCGAGGTAATAATCGACGGTCGTCACGACCCGGACCTTCTTGTACTCCGGCGAGAACTGGTCACG
>CAZMVP010000007.1:2540-14888 GCA_964569355.1 uncultured Chromatiaceae bacterium
AATCGACGGTCGTCACGACCCGGACCTTCTTGTACTCCGGCGAGAACTGGTCACGGTCCTCGATCGTGAATGAGCCCTGTCGTGCGCTGCGGATCGCGCCGACCTTGCTGCCCGAATCCCTGGCGAACTGTTCGGCGGCGCTCCGGGCATCCCTGGTGGCCTCGGCAATCATCTCCGGCTTGATCTTCTCGAGGTCGGTGTAGAGGTACTGGGTGTTGTAGTCGTAGCTGCGGATCACCGCCACGCCCTGCTTCACGAGCTCGCCCGTACGTGCAATGGACTTGCGGACCACGTCGATGCGGTTGCTGCGAACGGTGACGGCCACTTCGGCCGTGTAGCGGTCCAGTTGCCGGCCATTGCCCATCATGCCCTGGGCCTCGCGATCCTGGACGCGCGGCGCCGACACGCTGACCTGATCCACCGGGAAATCCGCCGCGAGGAAACGTTGCACCTTGGCTGTTCCCTCATCCACCTTGCGCTGCAGGTCACCCAGGTCATTGGACGTCACGGTGAACACGATCGGCCACAGCGCCAGGTTGGCGGGTACCTCGCGTTCGGCGAAGCCGCGCACCGAGACCGCGCGTTCGCTGGAGCGCGCCTCGACGAGCGCATGACCGAGCAGGTACCCGGCGACGACGATGCCGATCGCAAGGATCAGGGCTGCGATGGCGTTTCCGTGCGTGTGCTCACTCATGGGCCATCCCCTCTGCCGGTTCGTCCGCCACGACATTGCGCAGCGTGCCAATCCGGCTGATGTCCACTTCCACCACGTCACCGGGTTCGAGCCAGCGCGGCGGCTTGCGCGCATGGCCGACGCCGGCCGGCGTGCCGGTGGCGATGATATCGCCCGGACGCAACTGGCAGAACGACGAGCAGTACTCGATGATCCGCCGGACATCGAAGCACAGGTCGCTTGTGGGCGCCTGCTGCACCACCTCGCCATTGACTAGGGTCCGGAGCTCGAGGGTCGACGGATCCGGAATCTCGTCGGCCGTCATGAGCCATGGCCCGCAGCTGCCGGAGTGCGGGAAATTCTTGCCGGGCGTGAACTGCGTGGTGTGCATCTGCCAGTCGCGCACCGAGCCGTCAAGGAAGCAGGTATAGCCGGCAACATGGCCCAACGCCGCGTCCGCGGTGATGTAGCGGCCCGCCTTGCCGATCACGATCGCCAGTTCACCCTCGTAATCGAAGGCCGTGGAGATCCGCGGGCGCAGGATGGGTTCTTCGTGGCCGGCCAGGGTGTCGGCATGCCGCGTGAACACGGTCGGATGGTCCGGCAGCTTCCGGCCCATTTCATGGATGTGCTTCAGGTAATTCACGCCGATGCACAGGATCCGGGAAGCATCCGGCAGCAGCGGGGCAAAGCGCACGGCGGAAAGATCCTCGACCGGGGCATCCTCGAGCAGCACTCCTGCCTGCGGCCATGCGCCATCGGCGAGGAGCTCCCGCAACCCGGGGAACCGCTGGCGGACCGCTGCCGGCGCCAGCTGCACGCCGGCCGTCCGGACGAGCCCCCACGTGGTGGTGCCGACGTCATGGAAAGTGGCCAGTTTCATGGGTTGTGCGTCCGTCGCTGATGCCTGCTGCCGTATCATGGCACGTGTCCATGAATATCCTCACCGATCCCGATCTCTTCCGCACCAAAGCCTGCGTCGCCGGTCAATGGATTGCCGCCGACAGCGCCAGGACCTTCGAGGTGCGCAATCCGGCCACCGGCGAAGTCCTGGGCACGGTACCGGATTGCGGTGCTGCCGAAACCCGGCGCGCGATCGAGGCGGCGCAAGCCGCGTGGCCGGCCTGGCGCGAGCGGCCTGCGGCTGAGCGTTCCGCACTCTTGCGCAAGCTGCATGACCTGTTGCTCGCCAACCAGGAGGATCTTGCCCGGTTGATGACCGCGGAGCAGGGCAAGCCGCTGGCCGAATCGCGCGGCGAGATCGCCTACTCGGCCGGCTTCCTGTCATGGTTCAGCGAAGAGGCAAAGCGGCTTTATGGCGACGTGATCCCGGGCTTTGCCAGGGACCGGCGGGTCGTCGTGCTGAAGCAGCCGGTCGGCGTCGTGGCGGCCATCACGCCGTGGAATTTTCCGTCGGCGATGATCGCGCGGAAGCTGGCACCGGCGCTGGCCGCGGGCTGCACCATGGTGATCAAGCCCGCCGAACAGACGCCGTATTCGGCGCTGGCGCTTGCCCGGCTGGCGGAACGGGCCGGCATTCCTGCGGGCGTCATCAACATCGTCACCGGCGATGCCGTGGCGATCGGCGGCGAGCTCACGGCCAACCCGCTGGTGCGCAAGCTGAGCTTCACCGGCTCCACGGCGGTCGGCAAGCTCCTGATGGCGCAATGTGCGTCGACGGTGAAGAAGGTTTCGCTGGAACTCGGCGGCAATGCGCCGTTCATCGTGTTCGATGATGCCGATCTCGATGCCGCCGTTGCGGGCGCCATCGCCAGCAAGTACCGGAACTCGGGCCAGACCTGCGTCTGCGCCAACCGCTTCCTCGTGCAGGACGGCATCCACGATGCCTTCGCCGAACGGCTCGTGGCCGCCGTGGCGCGTCTGCGGGTCGGCGACGGCCTCAAAGGGGAGCAGGACCAGGGGCCGCTGATCGATGCGGACGCCATCGCCAAGGTCGAGAACCATGTCGCCGATGCGCTGGCCAAGGGCGCGCGCCTCCTCTCGGGCGGCAAGCGGCATGAGCTGGGCGGCACGTTCTTCCAGCCGACCGTGCTGGTGGACGCCACGCCGGCCATGAAGCTGGCGCACGAGGAAACATTCGGCCCGGTGGCGCCACTGTTCCGCTTCCGCACCGAGGCGGACGCGATCCGGCTGGCCAACGACACCGAGTTCGGCCTGGCTGCCTACCTCTACACGAACGACCTCGGCCGCAGCTGGCGGGTATCCGAAGCGCTGGAGTACGGCATCGTCGGCCTGAACACCGGGCTGATCTCCTCCGAGGCGGTGCCCTTTGGCGGCGTCAAGGAGTCCGGCATCGGCCGCGAAGGCTCGCGTTACGGCATCGACGAGTACGTGGAGATCAAGTACCTGTGCATCGCCGGGGTTGACCGCGCATGAAGCCGGCCATGCGCAACAAGGGCGGTCGCCTGACCGAGGGCAAGGTCAGCCGGACGGTGTTCTCGCTGATGGTGCCGATGATGCTCGGCATGATGGCAATCGTCGTCAACAACGTGGCGGGCGCCTACTACATCTCGCGCATCGGCACCGACCAGCTCGCGGCGGTCAGCTTCACCTTCCCGGTGAGCTTCATCATGGGCACGATCGCGATCGCACTCGGTGTCGGCACCTCGTCGGTCGTGTCGCGGCTCTTCGGCGCCGACGACCGCGACCAGGTCAAGCGCATCACGGCCCACGCGATGCTGCTCGGCGTGCTCTCCGCCGCACTGATCCTCGTCATCGGCCTGTCGACGATCGATCCGCTGTTCCGCCTGCTGGGGGCGGACGAGGCGATCCTGCCGCTGATCCACCGCTACATGCGCATCTACTACTGGGGCGGCATCTTCATGGTCGCGCCGATGATTGCCAATTCCGTGCTGCGGGCCGCCGGCGACGCCAAGCGCCCGGCGCTGCTGATGACCGCCACCGCGGTGCTCAACGTGATCATCGACCCGGTGCTGATCTTCGGCCTGTTCGGCATGCCGAGGATGGAGATTGCCGGCGCGGCGCTCGGCGCCGTGCTGTCGAACGTGTTCACGCTGGTCGGCTCGGCGTATTTCGTGATGTACCGAGAGAAGCTGATCGACTTCGCGAGGCTCGCGCCCGAGCTGATCCTCGACTCGTGGCGGCAGATCCTGCATGTCGGCCTGCCCTCGCTCACGAGCAGCCTCGTCTCGCCGCTGACGACCGCCTTCATCACCTGGCAGATCGCGACCTTCGGCCAGGATGCCGTGGCCGGCTTCGGCGTGGCCTCGCGGCTCGAGGGGATCTCGCTGCTCGCGATGATGTCGCTGTCGGCCGCGATGACGCCGTACACCGGCCAGAACATGGGCGCCAGGCGCCTCGACCGGATCCAGGAAGGCGTGCGGTTCGCCTATCGCTTCTCGCTGATCTACGGCATCACGATCGCGCTGCTGCTGCAGGTCTTCGGCGGCATGATCACCACGCTGTTCGGCCTCTCCGGCGCGGCACGCGAGGCCGCCTTGCTGCAGCTACACATCGTGCCGCTGAGCTACCTCGCGCTCGGTTGCGCGATGGCGGGCAACGGTGCCCTGAATGCGCTCGGCAAGCCCGTGGCGGCGATGTGGGTGTCGCTGGCGAGGACGCTCGCGGTGTATGCACCACTCGCGTGGCTGCTCGCGCAGTGGCTCGGCCTGAAGGGCATCTTCATTGCTGCAGCGTGCGCCAATTTCGTCTCCGGCGGGATCGGTGTATTGTGGCTGAAGTCAGTGCTGGGCACGATCAGCGCCCAGTTCGCCTCGAAACCGGCGGAACAAACCGCCTAGCCGACTGACCCATCGCCAGCCGGCTTTTGCCCGGGACGTGCAAGCGTTCCGTGTCAGGAGTCGTCAAGAATGAACAACACCCTGGCCGCACGGCATGCCGATGCCGTCGACGCGGACAACCACGCGCTTCGCACGGTTTTCACCGCCTACATCATCTGTGCCACGCTCTGGCTGCTGTTTTCCACGGCGGTTGGCGTGGTGCTCGCGTACAAGTTCGGCGCCCCGGATTTCGGCTCCGGCGCTTGGCTGACCTTCGGACGCCTGCGGCCGATCCACACCAACGCGACGTTCTACGGCTGGGCCAGCATCGCGCTGGTGGGCACGGCATGCTACGTGGCAGCGCGCAGTTCGCGCACGAAGCTCTACAGCATGCGCCTTGCCTGGCTTGGCCTCGCGCTGTTCAACATCGCCGCACTCGCCGGCACCATCGCGCTGGACCTGGGCTACAGCGCCGGTGACCTCGAGTACCGCGAATGGCCTTGGCCCATCCGGGTGATCTTCCTCGCCGCGCTGGTTGTCACCGCCTGGAACCTGATCGGCACGGTGGCCCGGCGCCAGACCGACGACATCTACCTGTCCAACTGGTACACGATCGGCGGCGTGCTCTGGACCATCATCCTCGCCACGGTCGCCATCCTGCCGTGGTACCAGCACGGTCTCGGGCAGGTGTCGGTGTCCGGGTTCTACATGCACAACGCGGTCGGCATGTGGTTCACGCCGCTCGCGCTCGGCATCTTCTATTACGCGCTGCCGAAGCTCCTGAACCGGCCGATCTACTCCTACGCGCTCGGCGTGTTCGCGTTCTGGACCAACCTCTGCTTCTACCCGATCCTGGGCGCACACCATTTCCTGTTCAGCCCGCTGCCGTGGTGGCTGCAGACCACCGCGATCGTGTTCAGCGTGGCGATGCTGGTGCCGGTCTGGGGCGGCAGCGCGAACTTCCTCCTGACCATGCGCGGCCGGGTGCGCGACATGGTGAATTCCTACCCGCTGCTGTTCATCTTCGTCGGCGTGATCGGGTACCTCGGCGGCTCGTCGCAGGGCACGCTCGAGGCCTTCCGCTCGCTGCAGGAAGTCTGGCACCTGACCAATTACACGGTCGGCCATTCGCATTTCACGATGTACGGTTTCGTCACCTTCGCGGTCTGGGGCGGCATCTATGCGCTGCTGCCGCAGGCCACCGGCAAGGTGCCCAGCCGGCTCGGCATGGCGGTGCACTTCTGGACCGCGGTGGTCGGCAGCTTCATCTACGTGATCTCGCTGTCGATCGCCGGCACGATCCAGGGGCTCGACTGGATGAAGGACCTGCCCTTCATCCAGTCCGTCGTCGACATGCAGGGCTACTACGTGTGGCGCGGCGTGGGTGGCGTGCTGATGTATGTCAGCCACATCGCGTTCGCATGGAACGTCTGGCAGATGACCTTGAGCCGGCGCGGGGCGGCCATCGCGCCGTCCACGCCAGTGCTCGAAGGCGGGGAGGAGCCGGCATGAACAGGCTCGTGTTGATCGCCGGCGGCTCGACGCTGGTCTACGGGTTCCTGGCAGTCCTGATGGGCGTCCTGCCGGGCATCCAGTTGTCACGGACGCCGCCGGGTCCCGGGGTCGTGCCGTTGACCCCGCTCGAGGCCGAGGGGCGGCAGGTCTATCTCCAGAACGGCTGCAGCTATTGCCATACCCAGCAGGTGCGCCCGCTGCCGATGGACAAGGTCTTCGGCCGGCCCTCGGCCCCAGGCGACTTCGCCTACCAGACGCCCGAGCTGCTGGGTTCCGAACGCACCGGGCCGGACCTGACGAACATCGGCGCGCGACAACCGAGCGACGTGTGGCAGTACATCCATCTGTACGATCCTCGTGCCGTCGTGCCGCAATCGATCATGCCGCGCTTCGACTGGCTGTTCGAGGTGGTCGACAAGGTGCCGGAGGGCGCCACCGCGGTGCCGCTGCCGGCCGGCATCGCGCCGGTGTTCGGCTCGGTGATCCCGACGCAGCAGGCCGTTGCACTGGTTGCCTACCTGAAATCGCTCAAGCAGCCGATGATGGCGGGAGAGGCGGCGGCAGCGCCGGCGCCCGGCAGCGCGGTTGCCGCCACGCCTGCCAATGCATCAACCAGTGCATCAACCAGCATGGCGGCCAACCCGGCTGCCACGGCCTCCGCCACTGCGCCGGCCACTGCACAGGCCACTACACAGGCCACTACAGGGGCCAGCGCTCCGGCTCCCGCCGCAGCCACGGGCTTCGATGATGCTGCCGGCAAGACCCTTTACATCACGAACTGCTCGGCCTGCCACCAGGCCACCGGCGAGGGATTGCCCGGCATCTTTCCGCACCTGAAGGGGAACCAGGTGGTGAACGACCCGGATCCGACCAAGCACATCGACGTGGTGCTGCACGGCCTCTCGGGCAGCGTGATTGACGGCGTGAAGTACGCAAGTCCGATGCCGCCCTTCGCGGCCAGCCTGAGCGACGCGCAGATCGCAGGCATCCTCAACCACGAGCGGCATTCCTGGGGCAACCACGGCAGCCTCGTCACCGAACAGCAGGTCGCGGCCCGGCGGGCCGCCGGCAAGTAACCGCCACGGGGATCATCGCGGAGAAGCACCATGCATCACCTGGCCGGACACCTGTGGGGCAACCTCGTGATCATCGCGATCACCGGCGCGATCACCATTGCCTGCTTCGTGGTGATGATCCACCTGCTGCTCCACCCAGGCGAGACGGACCGCCACCACCCGAAATACGAAATCTTCAACGACGATCGCTGAGGCGCATTGCAGCCATGCCCAACCCACGAGTCCGCGTCTACCTCGATGACAACCCGCAACCGATCATCGACCAGGAGTTGCCGACCGACGTGACGCTCGACACTCGCACGCTGGAAGACGGGCCGCACCGGCTCGTGGTGCGGGCAGAGGGACATCACGGGATTGCGGGATTCGAGGAGATACCGTTCAATGTCCACAACGGCCCGGGCATCGTGGTGTCGGGCCTGCGGCGCAATTCAACCAGGGGCGGCAACGTGCGCTTCACGATCGATGCCTTCAGCTCGAACGATCCCTTCGATCCGCGGCGTGCGGAGGCACGTTCGTCGATCCCCGTGTGGGTCTGGGTGATGTGCCTGTTCGTGGTCGCGTGGGCGGTCTGGTATGGCGCGCGGATGTGGGACGTGCCGGCGCAATTCGCCGACACGCCCACCTACCGCAGCAACCCGACAAGCCACGCGCAGGCACCGTAGCCCGTGGTGCGGGGCCGGGGGATCATCGCCTTCAACAAGCTTCTCGCCATTCTCGTCGGCTTCGTGGCCCTGGCCTCCGGCAACCATGCCGGGGCCGCACCCACCCACGATGAAAAGGCCCGCACCGTGGTCCATCTGCTGGACTACGTCGGCGTGGACTATCCGGTGTTCGTCAAGGACGGCCAGGTGCTGGACGACGCGGAGTATGCCGAGCAGCAGGAGTTCGCCGGCCAGGTCGTGGTCCTGTTGGGGGAATTGCCGGCCGTCGGGCAGAGCCCGGCATTGCTCGCGGAGGCACGCGAGCTTCAGGCGCGGATCGCGGCCAAGGCCGATGGCACCGTCGTCGCCGGCCTGGCCCGGACCCTGCGCGGCGATGTGATCGCGGCCTACGACATCGCCCAGGCGCCGCGCCAGGTACCTGATGTGGCCGCAGCGGCCGGGCTCTACGCACAGCAATGCGCGGCGTGCCACGGGGCCAACGGCCGCGGCGACGGGCCGCAAGCGCAGGGCATGGCGCCCGCTCCGCGCAACTTCCATGATGCAGCGGCCATGGACGAGCGCAGCATCTTTGCGCTGTTCAACGCGATTTCGCTGGGTGTCCCGGGCACGGCCATGCCGGCCTATGGCGCACTGTCGGACGAGGAGCGCTGGGCGCTCGCGTTCCACGTTGCCAGCCTGCGGAACGCGGCCGAGGTCGTGGCGCGTGGCGAGGCCGCGTGGAAGCGCGGCGAGGGCCGTGACGAGTTCAAGGACCTGCGCACGCTGGTCACCACCACGCCGCTCGAGGTGCAACAGCGACACGGGGCCGGCCGGGTTGCCGTGCAGGCCTACCTGATCGCCCACCCCGAAGCACTGGCTGCCACCGCCCCGTCGCCACTCGCTGTCACGCGCACCCGGCTGCAGGCGGCGCTCGACGCCTATCGCAACGGCGACCGCGCCACGGCACGGCAACTGGCCGTCAGCGCCTACCTGGACGGCTTCGAACTGATCGAGGCGGCGCTCGACAACGTGGACGCGCCGCTGCGCAAGGCCACCGAACGCGAAATGATGGCGCTGCGCTCCCTGATTGCCGATGGCGCGCCGGCCGACAGCGTGGCAGACGGCATTGCCCGGATCGACGCGCTGCTCGATCGCGTCGATGCGCGGCTCACCGGCGAGGCGCTGTCGCCCGAGGCCACCTTCTTCAGCTCGCTGCTGATCCTGCTCCGCGAGGGCCTGGAGGCGATCCTCGTGCTCGCGGCGATCATCGCGCTGGTCATCAAGACCGGGCGGCGCGATGCACTGCCGTACATCCATGCCGGGTGGATCGGCGCGGTGGCGCTTGGCATCGTCACCTGGCTGATCGCGCGGTATGCACTGACGATCTCCGGCGCGAGCCGGGAAACCACCGAGGGCGTCACCGCGCTGCTGGCCGCGGCCATGCTGCTGTATGTCGGGTACTGGCTGCACGACAAATCCCACGCCCAGGGCTGGCAGCGCTTCATCCGCGAGCAGGTCGATTCGGCGCTCGGCAAGCGTACCCTGTGGGCGCTGGCCGGGATTTCCTTCCTCGCGGTCTATCGCGAACTTTTCGAGATCATCCTGTTCTACGAGGCGCTGCTGAGCCAGGCGGGCCCCGACGGCCTGCGTGCCGTGCTCGGCGGCATCGGCGCGGCGGCCGTGCTGCTCGTGCTCGTGGGAGCGGCGATCCTGAAATTCAGCGTCCGCATGCCGCTCGGCCCGTTCTTTGCCGCCACCGCGGGGCTGTTGGCGCTGATGGCCGTGGTCTTCACCGGCAATGGCGTGGCGGCATTGCAGGAGGCCGGCGTGATCCCGTCCACGCTGGTGGACTTCGTCACGATACCGGTGCTCGGCATCTACCCAACGATCCAGGGCCTCGGTGCCCAGGGCGCGATGGTCGCGCTCGTGGTCGCCGGCGCGCTCGTGGGGCGACGGAAGGCGACGGGCTGACGGATCGGATCAGTCGTCGGACGACGGGGGCGGGGTGCCCTTCTTCTTCCGTCCCGGGCTCAGCTGCACGCGGCCGGTCTTGCCACGGCGCCGTTCATTGAGCCGCTCGATGATCTCGTTGACCGCCTTTTCGGCCGTCGACTTGCTGCCCTGCAACTGCCCGACGATCGTGTTGTGCCCCTGCACGATCACGTATCGGTGCCAGTTCTGGGTGTCGACGCCTTCCGGCGGCGGGGACTTGTTGATCGACTTGAGCGCGAAGGGCTCGGCGTCGAGGGGATTGGGTTTACGCACGGCGTTGCTTGATGAGGCCATTCCCCACCATACGCCAGATCGGCGCTCGTGGCGATTCCGGGGCCGGTCCGTGCCCCCAGGCCGGGGACACAAGCCGCGAATTCCCGGCAAAAGTCGTGTTCATGCGTCGCTGCGGCGCTATCCTTCGATCCCCGACACAGGCGGATTTGCGCAAGTCATTTAACATTTTCCGGCCATGGAGAACCGTCGCAACTACTACCGGGTACTGCACGTCCAGCAGGATGCACCGGACGAGATCATCCGCTCCAGCTACCGGACGCTGATGACGAAGCTCCGCCACCATCCCGACCTCGGTGGCGACCACTACACCGCAACCGTGATCAACGAGGCCTACGCCGTGCTGAGCGATCCGGACAAGCGGGCCGCCTACGACGAGGCCTGGAAGGCGGCCGCGCCGGACACTGGACGCGACCCAGCCCGCGACTTTGGCCGTGCCTCTGGCCGTGCCTCTGGCCGTGCCTCTGGCCGCAATGAGGACAAGACCTCCGCGCCGGAGGACCCTGCAGCGGCGCCCGCCGCGAAGCTGCAGAAGGCAGCGCCTGCGCCACCGGCCACCTGCCAGTTCTGCGGGGCCGCCCACGGGTTCCGCGGGCCGATCCACGGCAGCGCGACCTGCACGACCTGCAACACGCCGCTGGCGCCTGCCGTGCGCAATCGCCTGGAGCCAGGCCAGCGGGCAGTCCGTCGGATCCGCCGGCGGCTGCCGGTGACCTACTTCACCGGCTGGCCCGCCAAGGGTCCCTACCCCGGCGAGTTGCGCGACCTTTCGCTGCACGGCGTGCAGTTCGCCGTGCACGCCGCGGCGCCGATCGGCCAGCTGCTCAAGGTGGATTGCGAGGCGTTCATCGCGCTCATCCGCGTGGTTGCCTGCGACGACGGCAACGAGCACGCCTGGCGCTGGCTGCTCCGCTGCGAATTCGTCACCGTCCGCTTCCGGCGGCCACGCGGCGGATTCGTGGCGGCTCGCGTGTAGCCGACGCCGAGGTGGTGCCCGCAACCAGCGGCGCGGGAGCCATGGCGAGCAGCGCATTGAGCGTGGCCGTGACGATCAGGTCGTGCTGGGCCTCGGGGCTGATCGACGCCTTCCAGTCTTCCTTGTAGCCACCGCCGACGAACGAGCCGAACTGCATGTGGATGCCGCCCGGCAATGGCACCCAGGTACCGTCGGCCGGGAACAGGTCGCGCAGTTCCACGAACTTCTTCGGTGGCCGGCCATCGGGCGTGGCCCGGTGGATCAGCCAGACGGGATAGTGGACATTCGTCAGCGGATCGCTCGACGGGGGGTAGGCGTCCCAGAGGATCACGCCGGCAAGGTCATCCGGGTGCAGGTGGGCATAGCGACCCGCCATCGCGCCACCCATCGAATGGCCGGCGATCACCCAGTGCCTGATGCCGGGGAAGGCGGCGCGGACCGCATCGGCCCGGTCCGGCGCCAGGATGGAGAGATCGAGTGGCATCTGCACGCCGACCACGAGATAGCCGCGAGCGGCAATGCGCCGGAGCAAGGGCGCATAGCCCCGCACGTCGCAGGGTGCGCCGGGATAAAGGATCAGCCCGGTGTCGGGCTCGCTGCCGACCGGGCGGAACACGACGAACTCGCCATCGGTGACAGCCACGCGGCCGTCGGACTGCATCGCCGCCATCGCGGCTGGTGCCGGTTTGGCTTCGGAGGTGGTGGCCCAGTACCAGAGGCCGCCGGCAACGAGCACGACGATCGCAAGCAGTGCCGTCGCGGTCCACTTCAGGAATTTCTTCATGGCCTGTGATCCGCCAGGGACGCCGGCAGCATAACCCACCTGTTCCGCTGCATTTGTCCATGGCGTGGTGAATCCCGCAGGTTGGCCCGCATAAGCGCGTCGCGCGCACGTGCCCTGCGCTGCTCTGATGACGGCTCCTTGAACGGAACCTGTCGTGGAGCGGCCATCATGCAGAGTCATCGCGATCTCCCGTGTCCGAATCCCCTGGGCGCTGCCTGCCGCGTGACCGCCCTGCTGCTGTCCACGCTGTTGCTGGCGGCGCTTGCGGGAGCACGCAGTGCCGAAGCGATGGCTGTCGGGCGGCTGGCTGGGGACTTCGCGGTCAGCGGCAACGGTGCTGCCACCTATGCGATACCGATCAAGGTCGCGGCCGGCCGGGGTGGCCTGAAGCCTGCCATCGGGCTCGGCTACCGCAGCCACGACGATGACGGCGAGGCCGGCACCGGCTTTGGCATCACCGGCCTGTCGCGCATCACGCGCTGTGCCCGCACCCTCGCGGTGGACGGCCGCGTGCAGGGCGTCCGCTTCGACGATGACGACCGCTACTGCCTGGACGGCCAGCCGCTGGTGCTGGTGGCCGGCGGCCATGGCAACGACGGCGCCGAATACCGCACCGAGGTCGACAACCACGCGCGGGTG
>CAZMVP010000007.1:14988-17376 GCA_964569355.1 uncultured Chromatiaceae bacterium
CCATGGCAACGACGGCGCCGAATACCGCACCGAGGTCGACAACCACGCGCGGGTGTTTGTCCGTGGCCGGCATGGCCACGGCCCGGCGAGCTTCGAGGTCCGCCACCCCGACGGGCTCACCTGGCATTACGGCAACGACTGGGACTCCCTGGTCGAAGCTGCCGGCACGGGGGGCGAAGTCCGCGAATGGCTGGTCAGCGAAGTCGTGGACAAATTCGGCAACCGCATCGACTACACGTGGATGATCGGCCTGGGGCCAGGCGAGGCCTTGCCGGTGGAGATCCGCTGGACGAAGGATGGCAACGGCCAGGGCGGCCGCTTCCGGCTGGCCTTCCGCTACCAGCAACGCCCGGTGGGCGACCAGCGCGCGATGCATCGCTGGGGAACGACTTGGGAACGCCTCTACCGGCTGGGCCAGGTGCGCTACGAAGCCGATGTCGGCAGCGGCTTCGCGCTCGTCCATCGCTACACGCTTGCCTACGCAAACGCCGCCAACGGCCGCAGCCGCGTGGCCAGCGTGCAGCAGTGCGGCCCGGCGGAATGCCTGCCGGCCACCGCCTTTGCCTGGCAGGACGGCACTCCCGGCTTCGATGCCGCGCAACCCGGGCCGGCGGATCCGCTGGCCGGAAATGCGCTGTTTGCCGACCATGACGGCGACGGGGATGCCGATATCTACCTGCCGGTGAGCACGGGAGGCGTCACGCGGTGGCACATACGCCTGGCCACCGGCAACGGCGGCAATGTGTACACGACGGCGCCGATCGACACCGGCGTGCAGAGCCACGGCACCGGCAATGGCATCGGCCGGGTGCTCGAATTCAACGGCGATGGACGCCGCGATCTCCTGGCCCCGGGCAGTGGTTCGCCAGCCACCTGGTTCGTGCATCGGTCCAGCGGGGCTGGCGGTTTTCTTCCCGCCGTGGATACCGGTCTCGATACCAGCACGGTTCCATCACCGCTCGCGATGGACATCGACGGCGATGGACTGGATGACCTCGTCTACATCCGGGATTACGCAGTCCGCGTCCGGCACAACACGGGTGCCGGCTTCGGCCCGGAACAAACCACGTCGCTCGGCACGACGGTGAACGGCGGGGCGATGCTGATGCCGGTCCTCGATGGCTCGGCCGGTGCGCCGGATTTCGACGGCGACGGCCGGCGCGACCTGCTGATCCTGCGTGGCTCGATGGCCCTTGGCGGGCCGCCGTGGTACTACGAGGGCTTCCGCTCCACCGGCAACGATTTCCAGTCCGTGTTCACGACGCCACCGGCCTTCGATGCTGTCGCGCTGGACCTCAATGGCGATGGACTCTCGGACCTGGCCTATCGCGATCGTGTCGCCGGCTGGCAGACCATCCGGAGCCTCGGCAACGGGGCCAGCCCGGCACAGTCGGCCGGCTTTGCGACACCGATCGGCCGCATCGTCCGCGCGCTGGACTACGACCATGATGGCCGCGAGGACCTGATCTACCAGCAGGACAACAACAGCTGGCGCGTGCTGCTCTCCGGTGGCGGTCTCGCCGGACCGGCGCTCGACAACGGCGATCCCTCGCGCCGCGTCGACCTGGCCGGCGGTCCTGCGCCGGGCGCCACCTTGCGCCTTGCGCCAACCGACGTGAATGGCGATGGCCTCGCGGACCTCGTGTTCCTCGACAACACCGGCCGTTGGCAGGTGCGCACGCACGCTGGTGCCTGGCCGAACCTGCTGGTCGGCATCACCGACGGCCTCGGCAATGTGCTGCAGCCTGCCTACGCCTCGCTCGGCCGCGTCCCCGGCTACGTGCACGACGGTGCGCAAACGGCCGACAGCCATGTGGTCCATGGCGGTTTCCTGCCGGTGGTCACCGGTTACACGGCCAACGACGGTGCCGGCGGCACCTACGCCATCAACTACACCTATTTCAATGGCCGGGTGAACCGGCTGGGACGCGGCTTCCTCGGCTTCGCGAAGATCCGCGCGACGGACTCGCGGTATACGGCAGTCCACGGCATCGAGGTCCACGGCGAAACCACCTACCGCCAGGACTTTCCGTTCATCGGCCTGCCGGCATCCGTGCTCACCACCCGCGTCGATGGCCATCGCCTGCAGGAGAAGACGCTGGACTGGGGCGATCACGTGGTCGCCAGTCCCGCGGCCGATCCGGCCGGGGATTACCACTTCCCGCACCTGCGGTCGGAAACCGCGAAGGACTACGAGACCGATCCGGATGGCGGCGGGCTTGGCCAGTTGTCCCGCGTGAGCACGCGCACGCTCACTTACGATTTCAACCACGGGCTGCCGGTGCGCGAAACGAGCTCGGTGTCGGCGCCGGGATCGTCGATGGTGTTCAACACCACGGTCACGACCACCTACAACGAGTCCGCGCGGCTCGCCCAGCATTGCCTCGG
>CAZMVP010000007.1:17476-24235 GCA_964569355.1 uncultured Chromatiaceae bacterium
ACGGAAACCGCGGCCATCGATGGCCAGGCATCGCCCACCGTGGCCTTCAGCTGGAACGATGCGCTTGACGTCGAGCTGGCACGCACCTCGCCGCGTGGCCGTACCACACGCTGGACCTGGGATGACTTCGGCCGGCTGCGCAAGGAGACGCCAGCCGACGGCCCGGCCACCACCTACGGTTACAGCCGCTGCGACGACACCTGCTTCAATGCCCGGGGCGAATACCAGGTGCGTGCGGTGCGCGACGACGGCCTGGCATCGACGACGATCTTCGACCGCTACGGACGCACGGTCGGCCGGGAGTCGAGCTTGGCACGCGGCCAGACGCGCCGCGAACAGATCGAGTTCGACGCACTCGGGCGGCCCGTGCGGCAGACCGTGCCCCATGTGGCCGGTGAACCGGAGTTCTGGATCCAGGCAAGCTTCGAAGTCGGCGGCCGGAAGGTGGCCGAGATCCGGCCAGACAGCGAAGCCGGAGCCACGGCCACGACCCGCTGGCACTTCAATGGCCTCGTCCAGACCGTCGAGGATCCCGAAGGGCGCGAGAGCACCCGCACCTTCGATCCGGCCGGAAACCTGGTTGCCGTGGCGTCGGCTTCCGGTGGCACGGCCCGCTACACCTACTCGGCCTTTGGTGAATTGGCGAGCATCACCGATGCCAATGGCATCCGCACGACCCTCGCGCACGATGCGCGCGGCAACACGACCGTCGTGGATTCACCGGACACCGGCCCACGCACCTCGACCTATAACGCATTCGGGGAGCTGGCGAGCCAGTCCGATGCCGCGACGCCGGCCCAGGTCATCAGCTACAGCCATGATCAGCTGGGCCGTCTCGTCCGGCGCGATGATGCGGGCCAGGGCACGACCACCTGGGAGTTCAACGCGACGGCGGGCCCGTTGTTCGGCCTGCCAAGCCGCGTGACCGGCCCGCTCGGGGTCAATCCAGCCGGCTTCACGGAGCGCTACAGCTACGACGCACAGGGCCGGCGGATCGCCACCGCCGCCACGCTCGACGACACGGAGTACACGACGAACTACAGCTGGGACGCATTCGGTCGCGTGTCCTCGATGCTCTACCCGGCCACGGTCTACGGCAGCCGCATGAGTCTCGCATTCCACTACGACGCCGGGGTCGTCGACCGGGTGGAGCAGGAACTGGCGCCGGGCTGGACACTCCGGCTCTACGAACTCGGCGAGCAGGATGCACTCGGGCGTCCGCGACAGGTCGAGTACGGTACCTGGAACGCGGTTGGCGAGACCCGGACCTTCGATCGCGCCAGCACGCGGCTCGCGGCGATCCGGACCCAAACCAAAGCGGGCCTGCGGCTGCAGGATTACACCTACGCCTGGGACAAGGCCGGCAACCTCGTCGAACGGAAGGATTCCAGCCAGGGGCTCGTCGAGACCTTCAGCTACGACGACCAGGACCGCCTGGTCGCCACGCGGCTCAACGACACGCTGACGCTCGCGCTCGGCTACGACGCCGGCGGGCGCATCCGCTCGAAGTCCGATGTCGGCACCTACAGCTACGGCCCCAGCCACCCCGGCGCCATCACCACGGTCAGCGGTGGGCCGGCCGGCAACCGGAGCTACGACTACGACGCCAACGGCAACATGATCCGGCGCAACGGCAGCCCGATCACCTGGTATCCGTTCCAGATGCCCCGGCGCATCGGCGCGGGAACGGACCATGCCGAGTTTGCCTATGGCCCGGATCGCCAGCGCATCCGGCAGATCGCCCGCACGGGCAGCAGCACGACCACGACCTGGTACATCGCCCCGCACTTCGAAGTGGAGCAGGAAGGAACGGAGAGGAGCTACCGCTCGACAGTCTTCGCGGGAGGCAAGGCCATCTACATGCAGGTGGAGAAGGACAACTCCGCCACGGCCACCACGAGCCTTGCGGGATACTTCCTGCACCGCGACCACCAGGGCAGCGTGGACACGCTGACCCGCGCGGCCGGCGCCGGTCCGCAGTCACTCGTGCAGCGCTTCGATGCCTTCGGCAAGCGGCGCAACGCCAACTGGTCGGCCGACCCGGCCGGCCTGCGGAACCTCGAAGACCACTACCTCGAGCGCGGCTATACCGGCCACGAGCACCTGGATAACGTCCGCCTGATCCACATGAACGGCCGGGTGCAGGATCCCTGGCTCGGCATCATGCTCTCGCCGGACGCCTCGCTCGGCAACCTGCTCAATCCGCAATCGTTGAGCCGCTACAGCTATGTCGCCAACAATCCTGCGTCCCTGATCGACCCGAGCGGCTTCTTCCTTGGCCGCATCGGCAAGTTCTTCTCGCGACTGGCCCGCCACGTCGGCCACTTCATCAAGCGCGTGGTCGACAACTACGGCCGGGAGATCCTGGCCGCCGTGGCCACGGCCTACTCCGGCGGTGCTGCCAGCGGCTGGTACGCCGCAGCCGTGCCCGGGGCAACCGCGGCGGGAGCCGCCACCGTGGGCGCGATGGTTGGCGGGGCCGTGGCTGGGGGAATCATCACGGGCGACCTGCAGGGCATGGCGGTCGGCGCACTCGGCGGCGCTGCCTTCGGCACGGTGGCTGCCCAGTACGGCAACCAGTGGACCGTCGGGCGCGTTCTCGAGTCGGGGCTGGCCGGCGGCGTCACGGCGGAACTCGGTGGCGGCGACTTCCGCGACGGCTTCCTGCTGGCCGGTGGCGCCTCGGGATTCGGCTACGCCTACAACCGGATCGTCCACTACGGAGCCACCTGGTCGCCGGGCGGGGAAGCACAAGGCAAGGACCGCTACTCGATGCCGATCGATGGCGCCAACAACGTCGGGCAGGCGCGCAAGTTCATCGACGGCGCGACCTTCAGTGGCGAAGGCGGGCAACTCAGCCGGGCCATGAACCGGATCCCCGGCATCAACGCGATCGCCGGCATGCATGACGTGTTCCAGGTGCGGCTGGACCTGTTCGGCGGCGACCACTTCGGCACCCTGCTGCGCAATACCCTGAACGTGCCGGGCATGGCAGTGGCGGCCGGCATGACCTACCCGGCCCTGTTCGATGGCGTGCCCGCCGTGGCGCTGGCCCTGGACGAATAGCATGGCATCGGCCGTGGCAGGAGGCGTGATCATGGCCGCACGAACAATGATCTTCCTGATGCTCCTTGCCGGCGCATGCTCGCAGGTTCCGGGGCTCGACGAACAGGCGGGCAGCGCCATCGGCCAGGATGTCGACCTCCTGCGGAAACGGGTCGCCGCGCCGCAGGGCCACGGCTCGCGGATGGGCTGGCAGGAGCAAACCTACCAGCTGGACAATGGCCACTGGGTGTACGTGGAGCCTGACCGCCGGAACTGCGAGATCCACTACGAGGTGAATGGCGACAACCGCATCGTCGGCTATACGCCGGTGGGATCGGGCTGCCGCTACCAGTAGGCCCGGCAGGCAATCGGCCGAGGGCTCGGGCGTGCCCGCGGCCGCGGTTACACTGGCGACATGGAACCCCTCGCCGCCAACCCGACCGGACTGCTCATGCTCGTGCTCGCCGGCGGCGCAATCATCGGCGGGCTGCTTGGCTGGCTTCTGGCCTCCCGCCGGCGGGCGATCTTCGAGGAGCGGGCCCGCCTGCTCGCCGCGCAGCTTGAACAGCTCGAGGCTGCGCAGGCGACCGCCGCCGCGAAGACGGCGGAACGGATCCGCCAGCTGACCGGAACGCTGGAGACTCGCGCGGCGCGCGTCAGCGAACTGGAAGCCGAACTGGCGGCCGCGGCACGCCACCGGGCGGAGAGCGAGGCGCGGCTTACCGCCGTGATTGCCGACACCCGCACCCAGTTCACCGATACCTTCAAGGCGCTCGCCAACCAGATCCTCGACGAGAAGACGGCCAAGTTCACCGAAACCAACCAGAGCCGGATGAACGAACTCCTGGCGCCGTTCCGCGAGCGGCTGAAGGACTTCCAGAAGAAGATCGAGGACACCCACCTGAGCGAGACCGCCGAACGGCGCTCGCTGAAAGACGAGTTGAAGCGCCTGATGGACCTGAACCAGCAGGTGAGCCAGGACACGAAGAACCTCACCACGGCATTGAAGGGCGAGGCCAAGACCCAGGGCACCTGGGGCGAGGTCATCCTGGAGCGCGTGCTCGGGATGTCCGGCCTCGTCCGCGGGCGCGAGTACGAGATACAGGACAGCCGCGTGACCGAAACAGGCCACCGCCAGCAGCCGGACGTGGTGATCCGCCTGCCGCCAGACCGGAACCTGGTCGTCGATTCCAAGGTCTCGCTGGTCGCCTACGAACGCTACGTCAATGCCGATACCGACGAAGTCCGTGATGCGGCACTGGCCCAGCACCTGCAATCCCTGCGGGCGCATATCAAGGGCCTCGGCGACAAGGACTACCCGGCGCTGTACGGGATCGGGTCGCCGGATTTCGTGCTGATGTTCGTGCCGATCGAACCGGCCTTCCTGGCCGCCGTGCAGGCCGACGCGACCCTGTACGAATCCGCGTGGAACCTGAACGTGGTGCTCGTGAGCCCCACCACGCTGATGGCCACGGCCCGGGTCGTCGAGAGCGTGTGGCGGCTCGAGCGACAGAACCGCAACGTCATGAAGATCGCCGAGCAGGCCGGCCGCATGCATGACCACTTCGTGTCGTTCGTCGCGGAGCTCGACAAGGTGGCCAGGCAGTTCCAGGGCGCCGGCGATGCGCTGGACAGCGCCATGAAGAAGCTGCATGGTGGACGGGGCAACCTCGTCAAGCGCGCCGATGACATCCGAAAGCTCGGTGCCAAGGCGGCCAAGCAGCTCCCGGCGGCACACCTGGCGCTGGCCGTCGATGCTGATGCCGATGAGGCCGCGTCGACCGATGCCATGCAAACCGACGCCATGCAAACCGGCGAAGGGCTCGACGACACCGATGGAGACGGGCCGCAGGACGATGCCGTCGATGGCCCTGGCATCGGCGCCTGACGTCGCCGCCGGCCACGGACGCTGAGGCTGTCGTGCCCGGTACCGGCCTTGCCCCCAGCCTTTCACCCGGTCTTTCGCCCGGACTTTCGCCCAGACTCTCGGTGCAGCAGCTGTCGCACCATTACGGCAAGCGCAACATCCTGGACCACCTGTCGTTCACGGTGGCTAGTGGGGAGTTCGTTGCGATCCGCGGCGAATCCGGCTCCGGCAAATCGACGTTGCTGAACTTGGTGGCCGGCCTCGGGGAACCCGCAGAGGGCCGCATCGTCATCGACGGCATCGAGCTGTCAGCCTGCAGCGAGGAACGGCGCACCCGGCTTCGCCGCTCGATGATCGGCTTCGTGTTCCAGGCCTTCCACGTGCTGCCACATCTCCGCGTGGGCCAGAACGTGGAGTTGCCGCTGGTGCTGCTCGGCGTGCCGGCCACGGAACGCGACTCGCGGGTGCTGCAGATGCTGGACGCCGTGGGCCTGCGCGAGCGGGCGGCAAGCCTGCCGCGTGAACTGTCCGGCGGCGAACTGCAGCGGGTGGCCGTGGCTCGTGCGCTGGTGCACCGGCCAGCCCTGGTGCTGGCCGACGAACCCACCGGCAACCTGGATCCGGCCACGGCCGGCACGATCCTCTCGCTGCTCCGCGACCAGTGCCACGCGGCCGGCGCGGCCACGCTGCTCGTCACGCATTCGGCGGCTGCGGCGGCGGCGGCGGATCGTACGCTTGAGCTGGCCGGCGGGAAGTTGCGCGCTGTGCCGGCTCTTGCTTGATCGATGGCGTGATCGATGACCTGATCGATGATCCGACCGATGTTCTGGCTCTGGTGGACAGTCTGCGCGGGTTACGCCCGCCACCATCGCCTGCGCACCGCCGTGCAGGTGCTCGCGATCGCGATGGGCGTCGCGCTGGGTTTTGCGGTCAGCCTGATCAACACCGCGGCACTCGACGAGTTCGGCGCGGCACTGCGCCAGGTCAACGGCGATGCCGACGCCGTCATCGAGGGGTCGCGCGGCGGTTTCGACGAAGCGCTCTACGCCCGCGTGGCCGCGGATCCGGCCGTGGCCCTGGCGAGCCCGGTGCTGGAAACCGCAGTCGTGGTGCCGGGACGGGACATCCGCCTCACGATCATTGGTCTCGACGTGCTGCAGGCCGCGCGGATCACGCCGGCCTTGTTGCCGGACGCCGCGGCCGCCAGCTCACGCTTTGCCGCCTTCGAGGACGGCATCTACCTGTCGCCAACCGCCCTCGAGCGCCTGCGCCTGCAACCAGGCGACGACCTCGAGGTCCACGCCGGCGATCGAAACGTGCGGCTGCAGGTGCGCGGCACGGTGCCTGGCGCGAAACCCGGCGCACTGCTGGGCGTGATGGACCTGGGCTTCGCGCAGTGGCGCCTTGGTCGGCTCGGGCGCCTCTCGCGGATCACGCTGCGCCTCTCGCCCGGCGCCACCGTGGCGGACCTCCACCAGCGGCTGGCGCTGCCGGCCGGCGTCGTGGTCGCGGGACCGGATGCCGCGGCCTCGCGCCTTGCCAACCTGAGCCGTGCCTACCGGGTGAACCTGGATGTGCTGGCGTTGGTCGCGCTGCTGACCGGCGGCTTCCTGGTCTTCTCGCTGCAGGCGCAGGCAACGCTGGCCCAGCGGTCGCAACTGGCGTACCTGCGGGCGGCCGGCGTCACCGCCCGCGAGCTCACGGGGCTGAAGCTCGCCGAGGCGGCCGGGATCGGCGCGGTGGGCAGCGCGCTCGGCATCCTGCTCGGCATCGCGGTCGCGCGCAGCGCGCTCCATCTGCTGGGCGGCAGCCTGGGTGGCGATCCTGGCAGTGGCATTGGCAGCGGT
>CAZMVP010000007.1:24335-27857 GCA_964569355.1 uncultured Chromatiaceae bacterium
CTGCCGGATACGGGTTGCTCGGCGTCGGCGCCGCGATGGCCGGCGCACTGGTGCCGGCCCGGGAGCTGGCCCGCGCGGCCATCGCCCCGGCCCTCAAGGCAGGAGCCGAGGAAGATGCGCTGCAGCCGGTGAGCCGCCTGGCTCCCGGGCTTGGCCTGCTGCTCACCGCGGCCCTGCTGGCGTGGCTGCCGGCACGGGGCGGGATTCCCGTGGCGGCCTATCTCGCGATCGGCTGCATCCTCTTAGGCGTGATCGCGCTGCAACCGCGCCTCGCGGCGGCCACGTTCAAGCCGCTGGCCCGGGTCCTGCGGTCGGCGCGGGCAAGCACGCGCTGGCCAGTGCTGTGGCTGTCGATCAACCGTCTCGCGGGCGCCCCGGGCAGCACCGCCATCGGCATGGCCGGGATCGTCGCGAGCTTCGGCCTGATGGTGGCCATGGCGACGATGGTCACGAGCTTCCGCGGCTCGCTCGAGGACTGGCTGGTGCGCGTGCTGCCGGCCGATGCCTACGCGCGCATCGGCGAATCCGGCAACGATGGCTGGTTCTCGGCGGGCGATCGACAGCTGATGGCCCGGTATCCCGGCGTGGCGCGCGTCGAGTTCTCGCGGATCACCAACGCCGTGCTGGCTCCGGATCGTGCCCCCGTGGCCATCATTGCGCGATCGGTGGACGCGGCCCGCGCCGCGCAGGAATTGCCGCTCGTCGGCACGGCCCTCAACCCGGTGGCCGGGGCACCGCCGCCGGCCTGGGTATCGGAGGCGATGACGGAGCTCTACGGCCTGCGCCCGGGCATGGTGTTCACGGTGCCGCTGGCCGGGCGGGCTCGCCGTTTCACGGTGGCCGGCGTGTGGCGGGACTACGCGCGGCAGTTCGGCTCGGTGATCGTGCGCATCGCCGACTACGAGCGCCTGACCGGCGACCCTGAGCGGAACGAAGCCGCGCTATGGCTAGAACCCGGCACCGATGCCGCCGAGGTTATCCGCGACCTCCGCGCCACGCTGCCCTCGCGCGACGTGGTCGAGTTCAACACGACAGCCAGCATCCGCGCCCGCAGCCTGCGGATCTTCGACCGGAGCTTCGTCGTGACCTACATGCTGGAGCTCGCCGCGATCGTGATCGGGCTCATCGGCATCGCGGCCACCTTCTCGGCCCAGGCCATCGCGCGGCGGCGGGAGTTCGGCATGCTTCGCCACCTCGGCGTGACGCGCGGCCAGATCCTGCGGCTGCTGGCCGTCGAGGGTGCGCTGGCCACGGCCCAGGCGCTGGTCACGGGCCTCGGCTCAGGGCTCGTGATCTCGCTCGTCCTGATCGAGGTGGTCAACCCGCAGTCCTTCCACTGGACGATGGACTTCAGGCTGCCGCCCGGCCTGCTTCTCGCGCTCTGCATGCTGCTGCTGGCCTGTTCGGCGCTGACGGCCGTGCTCGCCGGCCGGCGCGCCACCGGCGTGCAGCCGTTGCGCGCGGTGCACGAGGATTGGTGATGCTGGATCGTCGAGGCCTGCTACTGGCCCTGGTCGCATTATCGCAGCCGGGCCGCGCGGCAGTACCGGAATTCCCGGCGGTCGTGCCGCGGCAGCTGCGCTTCCCGGCGGATTTCGGCGCCCATCCCGATTTCAGGATCGAGTGGTGGTACCTGACCGGTTGGCTGGATCGGCATCGGGCCGCGGGAGGTCCGCTCGGTTTCCAGGTCACGTTCTTCCGCGTGCGCACCGATGTCGATGTCGCCAATCCCAGCGCCTTCGCCGCCCACGAACTCATCATCGCCCATGCCGCGCTGGCCGATCCGGCGCGCGGCCACCTGCTCGTCGACGAGCGCATCGCGCGCACGGGTTTCGGCCAGGCCGGCGCGGCCGTTGGCAACACCGACCTGCAGCTTCATGACTGGTGGCTCCGGCGCGATGCCGCCACCGGCCGTTACGATGCCTCGATCGCCGCGCAGGATTTCCATCTCCGGTTCAACGCGATCAGCATGGCACCGCCGTGGCTGCAGGGAACGGCCGGCGTTTCGCGCAAGGGCCCGCTGCCGACCGAGGCGAGCTACTACTACTCGCAGCCGCAACTGGCCGTGACTGCCAGCCTGCGTATTGCAGCGGACGATGGGGGGCCCATGCGCAATCTGGCCGGCACGGCATGGCTCGACCACGAGTGGTCCAGCGCGGCGCTGTCGGCCGATGCCGCCGGCTGGGACTGGATCGGCATGAACCTCGATGACGGCAGCGCGCTCGTGGCCTTCCAGGTCAGGGCCCGCCGGCCGGGCCCGCCACTCGCCCGGTACGCGGCGCTCCATCACCAGGATGGCCGGACGGAGATCCTGGATCCCTCGGGCGTGCGCTTCACGCCGATCGATCACTGGACCTCGGCCCGCAGCGGCGCGACCTGGCCCATTGCCCAACGCATCGAGGCCGGTGGACGGCAGTTCACCACGCAACCCTTGATGTCCGACCAGGAACTCGACTCGCGGGCAACCACCGGCGCCATCTACTGGGAAGGCGCGAGCATGCTGCTGGAAGCCGGCAAACCCGTGGGCCGCGGCTACCTGGAAATGACCGGTTACCTCGAGCCGATCCAGCTCTAGGCAAAGCTGCGATCATGACCCGCATGTCGATGCTCGGGCAGTTCCTGGAATTCAGCGTGCCGGCGGCCGATCCCGCCGCCTCGCTGGAGTTCTACCGGCGGCTCGGCTTCAGCGAGATCCGCGTCAATGACGTGCGGCCGGAGAACTACGCCGCGGTGACCGATGGCCAGATCGTCATCGGCTTGCACGGCAGCGCCGGGCCGGAGGCCGGCCTGCGCGGCGGCACTCTCGACGAGCCGGCATTGACCTTCGTCCGGCCCGGCCTCTCAGCCCACGCCCGGGCCCTGGTCGACAGCGGCGTGGAACTCGTCCACCAGCGACTCGACGAGGACCAGTTCCACGAGATCCGGTTGCGCAGCCCCGGTGGCCACCTGCTGCAGCTGCTGGAGGCGCCAACCTTCTCGGTGACCGACGAAGACCACCCAGCACCGGTGATCGGCCGCTGCATCAGGCTGGAGCTTGGTTGCGACATGCCGGAGGCCACCCAACTCTTCTTCGAGCAGGGCGGCTTTCTCGGCTCCGGGGTCCACGAGCAAGCGGACGCCGCGGACGAGATCCTGCTGGCAGTGCCCGGCCTGCTGCTCGCCCTGGTGCCATCCCGGGCCGGCGGCAGCATCGCGCCCATGTTCGAGCCGGGTGGAGCCTGGCAGTCCGCGCTCATCGAACGCGGATTCGCGACGCGACGCGCAGGCCATGGCTCACAGCTCGTCGCGCCGGAAGGCACGCTGCTGCGACTGATGCCGGGGTCGTAGCGGCAGGCGGTGGCGGTGCCTGCCCCGAACGATGCCTCAGGCACCCGACGGGCCGGAACGTCCCGCCGACCAGCCATCGCAATCGATGCCGCGCCTTGCGAGCTCGAGTTTCCAGTTCTGGCCGGCGAGCCCCGCCGCGGCCAGCGTGTCGCGCCAGTCGATGCAGGCCGTGGCCAGTGCCTCGTCGAATCTTTC
>CAZMVP010000008.1:0-1353 GCA_964569355.1 uncultured Chromatiaceae bacterium
CGCCGGGCAGCGCTTCGAGCGCGGCGCGGTCGCGTGGCACCTCACCGCCATGCCGGTCCACGAGTGCCTGGCAGGTGGCGATGATGTTCCTGGCCTTGGTGTTGAACAGGCCGATGGTCCGGATGTGCTGCTTCAGGCCGGCCTCGCCGAGCTTGAGCATCTTCCGCGGCGTGTCGGCCACCTTGAAGAGGCCCTTCGTGGCCTTGTTGACACCGACATCGGTGGCTTGCGCCGACAGGATCACGGCAACCAGCAGTTCGAACGGCGAGTCGAAGTCGAGCTCCGTGGTCGGGTTCGGGTTGGCGGCCTTCAGGCGCTCGAAGAGCAGGAGCCGTTTTCGCGGGGTCATGAGTCGAACCGGTGGCTGGCATGGTTGGCCATCGCCAACAGGCCGGCGAGCACGAGAAGCAACCCGGCGGGCGAGAGCGCGATGCCAAGCGACGGCGCGAGCGTCGCGCGCAACGCACCGATGCCGGCGAGGAGCATGATGAACACCAGGCCAAGTCGAAGGGCATCGAGGAGCGCGCGGCCCACGGCCGGCGTGATTTCCGGCGCGGTTGCCCACTGCCCGGCCCGGTCGGCGAGCAACCCGTTGGTCAGGATCAGCGGCACGAAGAGCAGGAGATTGCGATCCGGCGACGGCCACCAAGCCCGGAAGCCCAGGTCGACAGCCGTCACGAGCGCGCCGATCAGCATGAGCAGGGCGGCTGTCCGTCCGCGTGCCGGCAACAGGCGACCCACCGTGGCGGCCAGCAGGTTGCCGAGGCAGAGGACCGCGAACGATGCCACGCCGAGGGCGAGGCCTTCGCTGAAGCTGCGGCTGGCAACCAGCAACGGGCCAAGGCCGATCAGTGCGGCGAGCAATTGCCTCGTGGCTCGCGGCAGGCGGCTATCCGGGTTGTCGTACTCAGTCGGGTTCATGCGGGGCAAGGATCTCGACCTTGTGGCTGGCGAAGTATTCCACAGCCTGGCGCACGCCACCCAACACCGCCCGGCTGCTGACCGATGCGCCGGCGATCGCGTCGAAGTCGCCGCCGTCGGCCTCGAGGCGCCAGCGCTCCGGCGGCGGATTCGAGGCCGAGCGCCCGGCGAACTGATCGAGCCAGTTCGACTGGCTGCGCTCGATGCGGTCGCCGATCCCCGGGGTCTCGTGCTGCTCGAGGATCGTCACGCCGAGCACCGTGCCGTCGGCCTTGATGCCGACCAGCAACCGGATGGGTCCGCCAAAGCCGTCGCGCGCGATCATGGTCAGCGCGGCGGCGGTGGGCGTGGTGCCCCGCCGCGCACGATAGACCGGCAGCAGCGGAGCGGCACCTGGCTGGCCATCACTGGTCGGCAACAGGATGACGTCCT
>CAZMVP010000008.1:1453-4699 GCA_964569355.1 uncultured Chromatiaceae bacterium
CGATCAACGAGTGGCACGGTCAGGTTCATCAACAGTACCGCGAAGGCCACGCCATCGGGATAACTGCCCCAGGTGCGGATGGCGTAGGTCAGGATGCCGATGCCTGCACCATTGATCAGCCGGCCGGCGGCCGTGGTCGGCGACGATACCGGATCGGTGGCGATGAAGAACGCGGCAAACATCGCGCCGCCGCTGAACAGATGAAAGCCCGGCGACGGATGGGTGTTCGGGTCGAGCAGCCAGGCGAGTGTTGCCATGCCGAGCAGGCCACCCAGCACGCCGGCTGGCGTCTGCCAGCGGATGATGCCGAGCAGGAGCAGCGCAAAGCCGCCGATCGCGACGAAATTGTTGACCCATTCCCAGCCGGCGCCGCCAAAGTCACCGAATGCCGGGTTGATCCGGATCTCGTTCATGGTCTGCATCGAGGCGAGGCCTTCCTTGGCACTGTCGAGCGTGGTCGCCCTGGCCACTGCGTCGACGCCGAGCCCATCGGAGAAGCTGCCAGTCAGCCAGTACTGCACGGTTGCCGCCGCATCGGGCCGCACGTAGTCTAGATCGCCGATATCGGGTGCCGGCCAGACCGTCATCGCGGCCGGAAAGGTGACGAGCACCAGCGCGAAGCCGGCCATCGCGGGATTGAACAGGTTGTAGCCAAGCCCGCCGTAGGCATGCTTGACGACGGCAATGGCAAAGACCATCCCCGTCGCCGTCACCCACCATGGACAGAGCGGCGGCAGGCAGAAGGCAAACAGCACGGCGGTCACGAGCGCGCTGCTGTCGGCAAGGAACGGCGCGAGGGGCTTGCCGGTGAGGCGCAGGCAGGCGGCTTCGGTCAACACCGCCGCCACGGCTGCCACCGCGATGTTGAGCAGGATTCCCGGGCCGTAGAACCAGGCATGGACAAGCAGGGCCGGCACCAGCGCCAGCAGCACGATCCGCATGATCGTCGCCACGCCCATGCGTGGCCGCCATTGGGGTGGAGGGGCGGTGACGAATTCCATCAGCGATCCACCAGTGCCTTGTCCGCGGCAAAGCGGCTTGCGAGCCGGATGTGGCTGGGGCAGGCATAGTCGCAGGCGCCGCACTCGATGCAGTCCGTCAGGCCGAGCTCCAGCAGTCCTTCGCGCGACCCGGCTTCGCTTGCAGCCAGCAACTCGAGTGGCAGCAGCCGGGCAGGGCAGGCCTCCACGCAATCGCCGCAGCGGATGCAGGGCATCTCGGCGGGCATGGGGCCGAAGTCGGCTGCCGTGGCAGCTATCACGCAGTTGGTGGCCGCGGTGATCGGCAGCGCGTCCGACGGCAAGGCGATGCCCATCATCGGTCCGCCCATGACGAGGCGTTCGACCCCGGCCTCATAGCCACCGGCCAGTGCGACGAGATCCGCCACCGGCGTGCCGATGCGGGCCTCGATGTTGCAGGGACGCACGATGCCGCCGCCGGTGACGGTCACGATCCGCGAGACGAGCGGCCGGCCATGTTCGAAAAAGTCGGCAACCGCCGCCGCGGTTGCGACGTTCTGGCAGACCACGCCGATGTCGGGCGGCAAGCCGCCGGCGGGCACCTCGCGACCGAAGACGAGCTCGATCAGTTGCCGCTCGCCACCGGACGGGTACTTGGCGGTGACCACCGAGGTCACGATCCGCCGGTCACCCGTCGCGGCGAGCGCGTTGACGAGGGCGATCCGGGCGACGGGCATGTCGGACTTCACCGCTATCACGCACTGCGATGCCTGGAGCGCGTCGAGCAGCAGCCGGGCGCCGGCCACGACCCGATCCGCCCGTTCGCGGAGCAGCAGGTCATCGCAACTGATGTAGGGCTCGCACTCGGCGCCGTTCAGCAGCAGGACCGGCGTCGAGCCTGCGGTGGCAAGCTTCAGTGCCGTCGGAAACTGCGCGCCGCCGAGGCCGAGGATGCCGGCGTCGGCGATGGCCTGGCGGAAGGTTTCAGGCGTCGTGGCCGCGATGTTGTCGTAACCGTCGAAACGACGATCATGGCCGTCGCCATCGATGATCACGCAGGGCACCGGTCCGTGGCTGCCGGCCACCGGCATGGTCTCGATCGCGCTGACCCGGCCGCTGATGGAGGCATGGATCCGCAGGCCCGGTGCCACGTGGCGGAACTCGCCGACCGGTTCGCCGCACGCGACGATCTGGCCGGGAGCCACCAGCGGTTCGGCGACTTCATGGCCACTACCGAGGTGGTGGAGGACCAGCGCGATCCAGACCCGCGCCGGTGGCGGAGCCAGGACCAACGGCACTTCGGTGGAGCGCGACTTGCGCAGTGGCGTCCGCACGCCCCAGGCCGGGCGTCGTGGTTGCGGGTCGTAGGCCATCGCGCCAGGACCGCTCATTGCTTTCCCCCGCGCCTGTCGATTGCCGTGTCAGCCGCCGGAACCGGTCGGGCCGATGCCGGAGAACCCGCTGAAGGCGAGCGCCATGATTGCCAGGGTCAGCATCGCGATGGCCGGTCCCCGCCATGACCTCGGCACGATGTTCCGCTCGAGCCGTGCCCGCAAACCGCCGTACACGCAGATCACCAGGGTGAAACCGAGCCCGGCGCCGAGGCCGAGTGCGATCGCGTGGGTGAAGGTATCCCCGGCCAGGCCATCGGCGAAGCCACCGGCCAGGCCACCGGTCAGGCCACCGGTCAGGCTGCCGCCCGGGCCGCTGACCGGGTCGCCGCTGGCCGTGGCGAGCAGCGTCACGCCGAGCACCAGGCTCTGCACGCTGGCAAATGGAAGTCGCAGTGCCGTCCCGGTGCCGCGGGCTGCCCTCCGGCGCAGGTACCAATCCATGATCGCAATCGCCATGCCGGCGACGAGCAGGAGGCCCAGGATGCGCAGGAACGGCAGGTGCCAGGGAAGCAGGATCCAGTGGTTCAGCTGCTGTCCCAGCCCGACGCTCGCCGCGAGGACCACGGTGGTGGCGAGGCCGATTTTCAATGCCTGGCTCGCGGCTGCGGCCGGATCGGCAGCGCGGCCGAGAGCCAGTACCGGCGGCAGCCCGAGCAGGCGCGCCAGAACAAAGTTGTCGATGGTGGCCGCGGCGACTGCAATCAGCAGCAGCTCGGCCATCAGGTCACCCGGGCACCTGCGGGCGCGATGGCATCCGGGCCGATCAGGAACAGCTCGTGGCCATCACCGGCGGCCAGCACCATGCCCTGCGAGGTGCCAAAGCGCATCTTGCGTGGCTTCAGGTTGGCCACGAGGATCACCTGGCGGCCGACGAGGTCGGCTGGCGCATAGGC
>CAZMVP010000008.1:4799-14482 GCA_964569355.1 uncultured Chromatiaceae bacterium
GGTTTTTCCATCGAGGACTCCACCATCCGGGCAACGGCCGCCGGGTCCACGCGGACCAGCAGCGGCTCATAGGTTTCGATACGGGTGCCGAGCAGCGGCCGCGAGCCGTCGGCCCAGCCGGGCGTTTCATCCCCGAGGAACTTCAGCGCCTGTTCCGCGACCCGCGGCAACACCGGCGAGAGGTAGATGATGAGCACGCGGAACAGGTTCAGCCCCAGCGTGCAGATACCCTGCACGTCCGGCAAGGTGGCCGGATCGCGTGCGAGCACCCACGGCTTCCGCTCATCGATGTATTTGTTGGCCACATCGGCGAGCTGCATGATCTCGCGCATGGCCCGGCCGTAATCGAGGCTGTCGTAGGCCTGGCCGATGGCGGTGCCCGCCTCGACGAAGCGCTGGTACAGGGCCGGGTCCGGCAGCGCATCGGCCAGCCGGCCGTCGAAGTTCTTGCCGAGGAAGCCGGCACAGCGGCTGGCGAGGTTCACGACCTTGCCCACGAGGTCCGCATTGACCCGTGCGACGAAGTCATCGAGGTTCAGGTCGATGTCGTCGAGGCCGGATCCCAGCTTGAACGCGTAGTAATAGCGCAGGTATTCCGGATCCAGGTGCTTGAGGTAGGTGTCGGCCGCGATGAAGGTGCCGCGCGACTTCGACATCTTCTGGCCGTTGACCGTGAGGAAGCCGTGGACATGCACCGCGGTGGGCTGGCGATAGCCGGAGCCTTCCAGCAGCGCCGGCCAGAACAGCGTGTGGAAGTACAGGATGTCCTTGCCGATGAAGTGATGCAGCTCGATCGGGCTCCCGGGGTTCCAGGCCTCGTCGAAGGCTGTTGCCGGCTGCCCCGTTCGTTGCAGCCAGTTCCGGTGGCTGGCCATGTAGCCGACCGGAGCATCTACCCAGACATAGAAGTACTTGTCGTCCGTGCCGGGGATGCGGAAACCGAAGTAGGGCGCGTCGCGCGAGATGTCCCAGTCACGAAGCCCGGCCTCGAACCATTCGGCGAGCTTCCGCGCGACGCTGTCCTGCACATGGCCATCGGCATGCCAGCGCCGCAGGCTCTCGGTAAATTGGCCGAGGGCAAAGAAGTAGTGGACCGAATCGCGCTCCACCGGCGCGGTGCCCGAGACCACCGAGCGCGCATTCTTCAGTTCCGCGGGACTGTAGGTGGCCCCGCAGGCCTCACAGCTGTCGCCGTACTGGTCGGAGGCGCCGCACACCGGGCACTCGCCGCGGATGAAGCGGTCCGGCAGGAACATGCCCGCCTCGGTGTCATAGGCCTGCTGGATGATGCGTTGCTGGATCAGCCCGCGGCCCTCGAGCCGCCGGAAGATCTCCTCGACCTGCACCCGGTTCTCTTCGGAGTGCGTGGTGTGGAAGTTGTCGAACGCAATCCGGAATCCGGCGAACGACGCCTGGTGCGCCTTGTGGAAGCCGGCTACCAGTTCTTCCGGCGTGATGCCCGCCTCGCGGGCCTTGAGCATGATCGGCGTGCCGTGGGCATCGCTTGCGCAGAGATAGCAGACCTCATGGCCCCGGAGCCGTTGGTAGCGCGCCCAGATATCGGTCTGCACGTATTCGACGAGATGCCCGATGTGGATCGGCCCGTTGGCATAGGGCAGGGCGCTCGTCACGAGGATACGGCGGGGTGTCGACATGGGATTGGCGGGTGTGGGCGAGGGAACGGGCACGCGGCATTATAGGCGGGCCACGTCGGGCCTGTCAGTCCGGAAGCCCCGGACCGGGCGGGATCAGGTTTGGTCCTTGACGGCTTCGAACTTGCGCTTCTCGAGTGCGGATTCGTAGGCCGTCCGGCCGGTGATCCGGCCCTGGTCCAGCAGGTCCTTCAGTGCCGAATCCATCGTGCGCATGCCGATCTTCCCGCCGCCCTGGATCGCCGATTCGAGCTGGTCGAGCTTGCCCTGGCGGATCAGGTTCGACACGGCGGGCGTGTTCACCATGATCTCCAGTGCCGCCACGAGGCCGGGCTCGCCCTTCTTCGCGACCAGCTGCTGCGAGATCACGCCGCGGAGCGAGGTCGACAGCATGGTGCGCACGTGGGGCTGCTTGTCGGTCGGGAACGAGTTGATGATCCGGTCCACGGTCTGGCCCGCGCCGTTGGTATGCAGCGTGCCCATGACGAGGATGCCCATCTCCGCGGCGGTCACCGCGATGCTCACGGTCTCGAGGTCGCGCATTTCGCCGACCAGGATCACGTCCGGATCCTCGCGCAATGCCGAGTGCAACGCTGCCGCGAAGCTCGGGCTGTGCACGCCGATTTCGCGCTGGCTGATCAGGCAGCGCTTGCGGCCGTGGACAAACTCGATCGGGTCTTCGATCGTCAGGATGTGGCCGTTGATCTGCTGGTTGATCTCGTCGATCATCGCGGCGAGCGTCGTGGACTTCCCGGAGCCCGTCTTGCCGGTCACGAGGATCATGCCCTGCGGCTGCTTGCACAGCTGCGCCACGACCGGCGGCATGTTGAGGTCCTTCAGCGTCTTCGCCGTCGACGGGATGGCGCGGAGCACGGCACCCATGCCTGCCACGTGCCGGAACACGTTGACCCGGAAGCGCGCCATGTCCTTCAGCGAGTAGGCGAAGTCGGTGGAATCCCGCCGCTGGAAATCATCGCGGGACTTGGCCGGCATGATCTCCAGCAGCAGGGTTTCGACGCGACTGGCCGCCAGGGTCTCGGGTGCGAGGATCTGCAGCTCGCCGTAGATCCGGGCCCGCGGTGGCTCGCCGGCAATGAAGTGCAGGTCCGAACCGTTGCGGACCACGACCTGCTGCAGGTACTCGTCGATCTGGCTCAAGGGGTGCCCACTTCGAATTTCGGCAGCACCGAGGTGTCGGTCACGAAGCGCTGGAACAGCGACTTGTCGGTGGCGAAACGGAACGCATCATCGGGATCGATCTGCTTTTTCTGGATGGCATCCAGCAAGGCCTGGTCCATCATCTGCATGCCGAGGTCCTTGCCGGTCTGCAGCTGCGCCGGGATCTGGTGGGTCTGGTCGGTCGAGATCAGCTTGGCGATCGCGCGGGTCATCATCATGATCTCGACCACGGCCTTGCGGCCCCGGCCGTCCGGGGTGCGCACCAGGGTCTGCGTGATGACCGCGTTCAGGCTCTGCCCGAGAAAGCTCTTGGTCTGCTCGCGGGCGTCGCCCGGCAGCGCGTCGATGATCCGGTCGATGGTCTTGACGGCCCCCGTCGTGTGCAGCGTGCCGAAGACCAGGTGCCCGGTTTCCGCAGCGGTCATGGCCATCTGGATGGTCTCGGCGTCGCGGAGCTCGCCGACCAGGATCACGTCCGGGTCCTCGCGGAGCGCTGCGCGGATGCCCTCGGCGAAGCTCGGCAGGTGCGTGCCGAGTTCACGCTGGATGATCTGCGACTGCTTGCTCCGGTGCATGAATTCGATCGGGTCTTCGAGGCTGATGATGTTCAGGTTCTGCGTGCTGTTCAGGTGGTCGATCATCGCCGCCAGCGTCGTGGACTTGCCAGTGCCCGTCGAGCCGGTCACGAGGATCATCCCCTGGTGATAGTCGCAGAGCGTCCTGACCACCGGCGGGAGGTTGAGGCTCTCGAGCGTCGGGATGTTGCCGGGAATGAAGCGGAAGGTGGCGCCGATGCCGGTTTCCTTGCGGAAGACGTTCACGCGGAAGCGGCCACCATCTTCGGACACGTAGGAGAAATCCAGGTCACGGCCTTCCTCGAAGTGCTTCTTCTGTCCCGCCGTCAGGATTTCGCCGATGTAGCTGTCGAGCTCGGTATCGCCGAGGTCGCGGAACTTGATGGGCATCAGCTCGCCATGCATGCGCAGCATCGGCGGCACGCCGACGGCGAGGTGGATGTCGGAACACCCCTGCGCCAGGCCGAGTTTCAGGAAGGCGTCGATGCGGGCCATGCTGGCTGCTCCGGCGGCCTCAGGCCGCGCGCTCCAGGGCCTGGCGCAATTCGTCCATCGACTCGAAGCGCTTGAGCTTGTCCACTTCCATGCACTTGCGGACCACGGCGGCCAGCGCCGGCGGAATCTCCGGGTTCACTTCCTCGCAGAGCTTCGCCTTGCCCTGCACGTGCTGGTACATCACGGCCATGTGGTCGCCCTTGGTGTAGGGCGGGGTGCCGGTGAGCATCTCGTAGATAATCACGCCGACGCTGTAGATGTCGGCACGATGGTCGACCTTCTTGCCGAGGATCTGCTCGGGCGCCATGTACTTCGGCGAGCCGATCACGTAGCCGGTCTTGGTGAGCTGCGTGTCGCCGGAGCTCGCGGCCGCCGCCACGCCGAAGTCCACGATCTTCAGCAGGCCTTCCTCGTTGATCAGGATGTTGGCCGGCTTCAGGTCGCGGTGGATCACGCCGACCTGGTGCGCGACGGCCATGCCGTTGGCAATGTCCTGGGCCCAGCTGTTGGTCTTGTCGAACGGCAGCGGCTTGCGCGAGGCCATCTCCGCGCCGAGCGTGTGCGAGGGGAAGTATTCCATCGAGATGGCGTAGTTGCCGCCGAGACTCACGAAATCGAAGATCCGGATCACGTTGCGATGGGTGATCTTCCGCGAATAACGCAGCTCGTGCACGAACCGCTTCATCATTTCCTCGTCGGAGCTGACGTTCGGGTTCAGGAACTTCAGGATCAGCCGTTCGCCGACGATCTCGTCCTCCACGAGCACCACGGTGCCGAACGCGCCCTTGCCGATCTTCTCGATGTAGCGGTAACGGCTCTCGATGACGTCGCCGGTGCGAAGCGTGCTGACGTCGAGCTTGATGGCCTTGTCCAGCGACTTGACCATCTCCTCGACCTTGACGTTGTCCACCAGCAGGGTCCTGGCCGCTTCCGCGGGTGAATCAGTCACCGGCGCCGCCGGCCGGTTGTCGGTGGTCGCCGCGATGCTGTCCATCCGCGTGATGGCCTGGGCAGCCACCTTGGCCACGGTTTCGTCCGATCCGGTGGCCAGGGCCTTCAAGCGGTTCTTCACGGTGTCGGCCGAGCCGGAATCGGCCAGCTTGCCGATGGCATTCACGGCTTCGATGCGGATGTCCTTCTCGGAGCGGTCGAGCATCGGCAGCAACTGCGGCAGGATGGCCGAGGTACCGAGCCGCCCGAGTGCGCGCAGCGCCGCCGGCACCGAGCGTGCGTCGCCCGCCAGCATGTCGAGCAGGGCGGGCGTGGCCTTGTCGCTGCGGATCTCGGCCAGCGCATCGGCGGCGCGCTCGCGCACCCACCAGTCCTTGTCCTTCGTCGCCGTGATCAGGTGGCCCACGGCCCGCTCATCCCGGGTCTGGTTCAGGATCTCGATGGCCGAGCGCCGGATGTTCTCGTTCTTGTCGCCGACCAGATGCAGCACGGCATCCATGACCTTCGATCCGCCGATCTTCGCCAGCGCATCCGAGGCGCGCGACCGGACCCACCAGTCGCCGTCCTCGAGTGCAGTCAGCAGGTACTTGATGGTGTCAGGATCCGCGATCTCGTTCAGCACCTCGACCGCGGAACGGCGCGCGAACTCGGACTCGTCCTTCAGGACGTTCACGAGATGCTTCATCGTGTCCGGGTGCCGGAGCTGCACCACGAGATCGACCGCGCGCGCCTGCACCTCCAGTTCGGGATCGGCCAGCAGCGAGCAGATCAGGCCGATGTTCCGTTCCCCGCCCATGTTGGCCAGCGATTCCAGGGCCGCCTTGCGCACGGTCTTGTTGCGGTCCTTCAATTGGCGCTCGAGCGCCTGGGCCACCTCGGGCTGGTCGAAGCGGCTCAGCAAACCGATGATGTTCAGCCGGACCGAGGGATCCTTGCCTTCGACCCGCGCCACCAGGTCCGGCACCAGTTCCGGGCTTGCGATGTCGCGGATGATCTTGAACACGGCCGCCTTCTCGCGCGGTTCCAGATCATAGGCGCGTCGCAGAAGTTCACGCGAATTCAAACGCTTGCGAACCATACCCAGAACTTCTATCAGGGCAGGCTTGACGACCTCGTCCTTGCCGAGAAGATCCAGCAGCTGGTTGGTGTCATAGCTGCTGGAGATGGCCAGCGCCTTGGCGACGCCGGCCACGCAATCCTTGTTCGAGTGGCTCAAGCCCGTGGCATAGAGCGGGAAGGTCTTGTCGTTCAGCATGGCGGCCAGCAGGCCGACCAATGCCTCGCGCTGTTCCTTGTCGGCGGATGCGAAGCTGTCGATGATCTTCGGGATGGCGACCGGGCCGACGTTCTGCAGGCTCTCGAGTGCCTGCCGTGCCTCCTTGCTGCCCGGATCGGCGGCAAACAGCTGGCTCAGGCAGCGCTCCGCCTTTATTGTGCTGAAAAACTTCATGTGCCCGGGAATCTGCTCCGTGCCCCTACCCGGCGGTCGTCGATCCTGGCCGCCGCGATCGCCATCCCAGGCTCGCAGCACCGCCCCGCCAAACCATGGCCCCGGCCGGATTATGCCATCCAATCCAGCCGCAGTACGTGCCGACAGGCGCACGCGCCACCCGCTACAATGTGCTGTGTGCCAGGGCACCTGGCTGTTAATCGGTTCACGAATTATGACAATCGGCTGCTGCGTGCCGGGCGGATCGTCGCTGCCCGGGTTGCGACGATGAGCATCCGGCCGGACAGCTGGATCCGGCGGATGGCCGGAGAGCACGGGATGATCGAGCCCTTCGAGCCGGGCCAGGTCCGGGCCGTCGACGGCCGGTCCGTGATCTCCTACGGTACCTCGAGCTACGGCTACGACGTCCGCTGTGCCCACCAGTTCAAGGTGTTCACCAACATCAACTCCACGATCGTCGATCCGAAGGCCTTCGACCCGAACAGCTTCGTCGACATGGACACCGACGTCTGCATCATTCCGCCGAATTCCTTCGCGCTGGCTTCCACGGTCGAGTATTTCCGGATTCCGCGCAACGTGCTGACGATCTGCCTCGGCAAGTCGACCTACGCGCGCTGCGGCATCATCGTCAATGTCACGCCGCTCGAGCCCGAATGGGAAGGCCACGTGACGCTGGAATTCTCCAACACCACGCCATTGCCCGCGCGCATCTATGCCAATGAAGGCGTGGCGCAGATGCTGTTCTTCGAATCGAGCGACGTCTGCGAGACGTCCTACAAGGATCGTGGCGGGAAGTACCAGGGACAGCGCGGCGTGACCCTGCCGCGCGCCTGATTCCGCGCGGTGGCCGTTGCGCCGGCCGGTTCAGGCCGCCGGCGATGGCTCGTCGACAACCACGGGCTGGTCCAGCGGTGCGCCATCCAGCCAGGCCCGGCCCTCGCGCAAGGCCACGCGACCGGAGGCCACCCAGCCAATGGCCCGCGGATAGATCACATGCTCGCCCGCCTGCACGCGCGAGCGCAGCGTGTCTTCAGTGTCGTCCCGGCGGATCGGCACGCGATACTGCAGGATGGCAGGCCCCGCATCCAGTTCCGCGATGACGAAGTGCACGGTGCTGCCGTGCTCGCGATCGCCGGCCGCCAGTGCGCGGCGATAGGTGTGCAGGCCCGGGTACTTCGGCAGCAGCGATGGATGCACGTTCAGCATGCGTCCCTGGAATGCCCCGACCAGCGCATCCGGCAGGATCCGCATGAAGCCGGCCAGCACGACCAGCTCCGCGCCGAGGTCCGCCAATGCATCGGCAATGCCGTCGGCAAAGTGTTGGCGGCTGCGCGCGGCCTCGAAATCGACGGTGAGGGCCGGCAGGCCTGCCAGGCGTGCCCGTTCAAGCGCCCGCACGCCGGGCCGGTCGCTGATGACGCCCGCGAGCTCGAGCGGCAGGTTGTCCTGCCGGGTCTGGTCGATGATGGCCTGGAGGTTGCTGCCGCCGCCGGAAACCAGGATGACCGTACGGGGACGGGCCGTCACGCCTGCACTTCCACGGCACCGGAGCCCGCCTTCACCTCGCCGATTACGAAGACGGTTTCGCCCGCCTGCTCGAGCAGCTCGCGCGCCGGCTCCACATCGTCCGGCCGCAGGATCACGACCATGCCGATCCCGCAGTTGAAGGTCCGCATGAGATCGTCTTCCGGGATGTTGCCCTCGGCCTTAAGCCACTGGAACAGGGCGGGGCGCGGCCACGCACTCCGGGCGATGACCGCATCCACGGTCGGTGGCAGGACGCGGACCACATTGTCGGCGAGCCCGCCGCCGGTGATGTGGGCCAGCCCACGGACCGGGCAGGCTGCCATCAACGCCAGCAGCGAACGAACGTAGATGCGCGTCGGCGCGAGCAGCGCCGCGCCGAGCGTCGTGCCCTCCCACGGGGTGTCGAGCGGGGTCTTGCTGACCTCGAGCACGCGGCGAACCAGCGAATAGCCGTTGGAATGCACGCCTGACGATGCCAGGCCGAGGATCACGTCACCCGGCTGGATGCTGCTGCCGTCGATGATCTGGTCGCGATTGACGATGCCGACGCAGAAGCCGGCCAGGTCGAAATCCTTGCCGTGGTACATGCCCGGCAGTTCGGCCGTCTCGCCACCGAGCAGGGCCGCGCCTGCCTGCCGGCAGCCGGCGGCGATGCCGTGGATCACGCTGGCCGCGACGTCGACGGACAGCTTCCCCGAGGCGTAATAGTCGAGGAAGAACAGCGGTTCCGCCCCTTGCACGATCACGTCGTTGACGCACATCGCCACGAGGTCGATGCCGATGGTGTCGTAGCGTTCGAGGTCGATGGCAAGCTTGAGCTTGGTGCCGACACCGTCGGTGCCCGATACCAGCACCGGGCGCGGCCAGCGCGCGACATCGATCTCGAAGAGTCCGCCGAAGCCGCCGACACCACCCAGCACGCCGGGTCGGTCGGTGCCGCGGGCCAGTGGCTTGATGCGTTCGACGAGTTCCTCACCGGCATCGATGTCGACGCCGGCGTCCTTGTAGGTCAGGGAGTCGGGTGCAGGCATGTCCGATGCAGGGCTGTTCCAGGGGCGGGTGGTTATAATAAGTAAATGTCGAGCCTGCAGTCCAAAATGGCCTTTCGGTGGCCGCATGGTGCCCCGGGCCATGCCGTCCGGGAACGGGTTGGCGAAGGGTCGGCATGCCTGGTTGCCGTCCTGGCCTTGGCCCTGGTCGCGGCGTTGCCGGCGATGGCGGTGCCGGTTGCCGATCTCTACGAGGCCCAGGTACCGACCGATGGACTGGGCACGGCCGATCTCGAGGCCGCTTACACCCGGGCACTCGATCAGGTTCTCGTGCGGGTCACCGGCCAGGCGAGCGTGGTGATGGACTCGACGCAGCGCGCTGCGCTGGGTTCGGCCGGAACGCTGGTCCGCCGCTACCAACCCATGCCCGAGGGCCAGCTGCGCGTCAGTTTCGACCCGGACGCCGTCCGCCGGCACCTTGATGCCGCGCGCTTGCCGGTCTGGTCCGCCGATCGGCCCCGCACGCTGATCCTGCTGCCGGGCGCGGCTGACGCCGCCAGCACCATCACGGCGGGGTCCGGCAGCGCCGCCGGCGACGACCGCAGTGGTGGCGATCCGGACCAGCAACTGCTGCTCCAGGTGGCCGCCCGGCGCGGCGTGCCCGTGACCATCAGCCGTGTTGCCGATCCGCCGGCGGATCCCGCCGTTGCCACGATGCCGGCCGATGCCGATGTCCTGCTGGTTGGCCGCCGGTTGTCGACCGCTGGCCCCGGGCAGTGGGGCTGGACGCTGGTGCAGGGCGATGGCGGGCGGACCGAGTGGCAGGGCGATCTCGCCGCCGGGGTCAATGGCCTGGCCGACCGCC
>CAZMVP010000008.1:14582-26013 GCA_964569355.1 uncultured Chromatiaceae bacterium
CGGACCGAGTGGCAGGGCGATCTCGCCGCCGGGGTCAATGGCCTGGCCGACCGCCTGGCCGCCCGCTATGCCGGCACGGCGATGGCCGGCCCACCATTGCGGCTGCGGATCCTCGGTATCACGAGCTTCGATGCCTACGGCCGCGTACAGGCCTACCTGCGCCGCGTCGGCGTGATCCAGCACCTGGCTCTCACGGGAATGACGGGCGACACGCTCACCTACGACGTGGTGGTTCGTGGCGACGCGAGGCAACTCGCGGATGCCTTTGCGTTGCAGGGGGTACTGGAACCCGTCGCACCGGGCGCCGGCACCACGGACCTGGACTATCGCCTGGCGACCGTGCGGTGACGGCCGTGCGCGCCAGCCAGATCCCCAACCTGATCTGCATCGCGCGCATGGTTCTGGTCTGGCCCATCGTCACGGCGCTGGTCGAGGGGCGCTACGCGACTGCCCTCGTGCTGACGGCGATCGCCGGCATCTCCGATGGACTGGATGGCTATCTTGCCAAGCGTTTCCACTGGCAGACCCGACTGGGCGGCCTGCTCGACCCGCTGGCCGACAAGCTGCTGCTGGTCTCTGCCTTCCTCACCGTGACCTGGCTCGGGCTTGTGCCGTGGTGGCTGACCGGGGTGGTCGTCGTGCGGGACATCGTGATCGTCACCGGCGGACTGATCTACCAGGCCATCGTCGCCCCGGTGCGCCCGGAACCGAGCAAGGCGAGCAAGCTCAACACCGCCGCGCAACTGTTGTTCCTCTGCAGCGTGCTGGCCCACCAGGCTTTCGGGTTGCCGACGCCACAACTGCTCCTGCCACTTGGTGCGCTGGTGTTCGTGACCGCCTGCGTCAGCGGCCTCGACTACGTGCTGCGCTGGTCGCTGAAGGCCATCCAGGCAAGGCGGCGGAACGCATCGCGGATGGGCACCGCCCGATCCTGATGCGGCAGCTTCCGCTGGAAATCCGGCTGGCCGACCATGCCCGGTTCGAGAACTTCGTGGCCACGGGCAACGAGTTGCTGGTGCACCAGTTGAACCAGCCGGCCACGGGCACCGGCACGCTGTGGGTCTGGGGAGCCACCGGTTCCGGACGCACCCATCTGCTGCAGGCCTGCACGTCGGCAGCCGCGGGCCGGGGCGAGCGCGTTGCCTACCTGCCGCTCGAGCGACGCTTCAACCTGCCGGCCGGCATGCTGGACGGGCTTGGCGAGCTCGATGTCGTGGCGCTCGACGACGTGGATGCCATCGCCGGCGATCCCGCCTTCGAATCCGCGCTGTTCCGGTTGTACGAGGAACTCCGGCATGCCGGTGGCCGGTTCATCGCCAGCGGGTCGTCACCGCCGGCCGACGCGGGGCTCCGGTTGCCGGACCTCGTGTCGCGCCTCGAAGCGGGTGGCGTCTACCGCCTGAAGCCGCTCGATGACAACGGACGGCTCGCGGCCCTCAAGGTGCGCGCGCGCTTCCGCGGCTTCGAGTTGCCGGACGACACCGGCCTGTACCTGCTTCACCATGCGCCACGCGACGTGGCGAGCCTGTTCGGCATCCTGGATACGCTGGATCGTGCATCGCTGGCGGCCCGCAAGCGCCTGACGATCCCGTTCGTGCGCAGCGTGCTGGACCTCGGGCGCAATGGGTCCGGCTGAGCGCCGGCACCCGGTGCCGTGGACTCAAGGCAGGGCGCGCGAGGCAAATATCCCGCCGAAGAACACCAGCGCAACCAGCGTGGCAAACAGCGCCCCTTCGATGCGCCCGACCGGGTTGACGAGGAACGCGCCGACGCTGAGCGCAAAGTAGGGAACCAGCACCAGCGCCACCCAGACGCCCCACTGGCGCACGGACTTCCAGCCAAGGTACAGCAGCGCCAGCAACGGCAGCGCGCACAGCGCACCAATCAGCAGACGGGTTGTCGGCGTCGTCGTTGCGCCAGCCGGCGGTGCTGCCAGCAGCCATGCTGCCAGCACGAGCAACCCGGCCAGCGTCAGTTGGCGCGGGAGGTGGCTGCTCGGCGTCACCGTTCCCAGCCGTCGAGGCGCAGGGCCGCCATCGCCACCCGTCGGCCGAGGTGTTGCGCGATGCGGATTTCATCGGCGCTGAGTGTCGGGGACTTCTCGTCGAAGGCGACATGCGTGGCGCCATAGGGCGACCCGCCGGTACGCGTTGTCACCAGTGCGGGCTCGGTGAACGGGATGCCGAGGAGCACCATGCCATGGTGCAGGAGCGGCAGGGCCATCGAGAGCAGCGTGCTTTCCTGGCCGCCGTGCATCGTGTTGGTCGAGGTGAACACGCCGGCCGGCTTGCCGCATAGGCTGCCGGCCAGCCACTCGCCGCCGGTGCCATCCAGGAAATGCTTGAGCGGCGCCGCCATGTTGCCAAAACGCGTCGGACTGCCGAGGACGAGCCCGGCGCAGTCGGCAAGGTCGGCGGCGGTGGCATAGGGGGGGCCTTCGGACGGGATGTCCGGAACACGCGGGCCGTTGGCGGCGGTCACCGGTGGCACGGTCCGCACGCGCGCCGTCGCGCCGGCGACGCTGTTGATGCCGCGGGCGACCTGCGTCGCGAGGCTCGCCACGGCACCGTGGCGCGAGTAATACAGCACGAGGATGTCCGCCATGGGTCGGGCAGTGTGCCAGATCGGGATGCAGGCGGGCGAGAGTCGTGGGGTGGCCGGCCAGAGGCTCCCGGCTGCGACGCTGGCGCGCTTGACCGTGGCCATTCCGGTGGCTAGCGTGATCCCTCATGTACAGGCCCCTCATCGCGCGGCTGCCGGCACTGCTTTTCATGGTGTCCGTGCTGGCATCTGGCTGTGCCACCACCGGGCCGCCGGTCCAGGAAATGAGCGATGCCCGGCAGGCGATCGCGGCGGCCGAGGAGGCCGGTGCCAGCCAGTTCGATCAGCCCAACCTCAGGATGGCCGAAGACAAGCTGGCGGCTGCCGAGACCCAGCTGCAGGGTGGCATGTACTGGAATGCCAGGAAGCTTGCCCTGGGCGCCAAGGAGGCGGCGATCGAAGCGCTGCTGCACAGCCGATCCATGCGCCAGGGCGCGACTGCTCCCCCGGATGCCGGCCACGCAACCCGGCCGGCCGAGGGCCGCTAGCGCATGGAGGCCCGGCGGTTCGTCGTCCGCGGCAAGGTCCAGGGTGTCTTCTTCCGTGCCAGCACGGCGCGGGTTGCCAGCCGGCTCGGCCTGCGCGGCCATGCCCGCAACCTCGCCGACGGTTCCGTCGAGGTGCTCGCGCTGGGCACGACGGCCGCGATCGACGAACTGGCCGCGTGGTTGCACCAGGGCCCCCCATCGGCCCGCGTGACGGAGGTCAGCGAGGCGGTGGAAGCCGCGGCGGACCATCCGGACCTCGCGGGCTTCCGCACGCTCTGAGCCGCTGGCCGGGACCCGCCTACTGGCGGAACCAGCGGGTGCGCATGCTCTCGAAGACCTTGTCGGGATAGTCACGGCTGCCGACGCTGCCGTTGTAGCGGGCGAGCGCCCGTACCCAGTTGCCGTGCTCCAGGTCGTAGTAGTGGCGCAGGATCGTGCAGCCCATCCGGATGTTCTCCTGGATGTCGAGCAGCGCGCTGCCGGGCATGCCGAGTTCCGCAAGCCAGAAGCGCATGACCTGCATCAGGCCCTGGGCATTGGCCGCTGACACCGCGTAGCGGCTGAAGCCGCTCTCGACATCGATCACCGACAGGATCATTTCCGGCGGCAGGCCGACGCGGGCGGCCTCGCGGTGGACCGAGGTCAGGATTTCCAGGCGTTCGACCGGATCCGGCACGCGGCGGGCGAGGCGTGTCGACATGTCGGTGAGCCAGACTTCGATGTCGTAGCGATCCTCGATGCGGATCGGTGCGGCGATGGCGGCGGCGAGCTTCTGGCGCAGGACGGGATCGTGGTCGTTCGAGGCGGCCGCTGCCGGGACGGATGCCGGCCCCGGGAGGATGCCGACCAGGACGAGGGCCGACAGGACAGCCAGGACGATGGCTGGCCGGGGCGCGGGCCGCGCGACGCACCGCGGCTGCGACCAGCGCTGCTCAGCCCTGGCGCGGCAAACCCCGGCGTGCCTGCAGGAATTCCACGACATCGGACAATCCCAGCTGCTCCTCGTTGCCACTCTGGCGGTGGCGGTATTCCACCTTGCCGGCCGCAAGGCCCCGTTCACCGACCACCAGCCGATGCGGGATGCCCACGAGGTCGGCGTCGGCGAACTTCACGCCGGGCCGGGCGTCGCGGTCATCCAGCAGCACCTCGAGCCCGGCGGCCTGCAGATCGTTGTACAGGCCATCCACGGCTGCCGTGACCGAAGCCGACTTTTTGGGATTGAGTTCGACCAGGATCACGTCGAACGGGCTCATCGGCTCGGGCCACAGGATGCCGTGCTCGTCATGGTTCTGCTCGATCGCGGCGCCAACCACGCGCGACACGCCGATGCCGTAGCAACCCATGGTCATCACGCGTTCCTTGCCATCCTGGTCGAGCACGACCGCGTGCATGCTGCTTGCGTACTTTTCGCCCAGCTGGAAGATGTGCCCGACCTCGATGCCCCGGGCCAGCGTCAGCGTGCCGCCGCCGCCGGGACTCGGGTCGCCATCCACGACGTTGCGCAGGTCGAGGGCCGTCGGCACGGGCAGGTCGCGTTGCCAGTTCACGCCGGTCAGGTGGGTGTCGGCCGCGTTGGCGCCACAGGTGAAATCGGCCAGCGCGAGTACCGCGTGATCGGCGACCACCGGCACGTCGAGCCCGACCGGGCCGAGTGCGCCCACCGGCGCGCCAACGGCGGCATGTACCTGTTCGGGTGTTGCCAGGCGCAACGGCCGGGCCACGCCTGGCACCCGGGCCGCCTTCACCGGGTTCAGTTCATGGTCGCCCCGGAGCAGCAGCGCGACGAGCTTGCCGTCGTCCCCCTCGACGACCAGGGTCTTCACGCACTGTGCCGGCTCGACCTCGAGGAAGGCCGCCACCTCGTCGATGGTGCGCACGCCGGGCGTCGACACGCGGGCCATCGGCTTGCCGGGTGCGGGTCGCACCGTGGCCGGCGGCAGGGCGGGGGCCATCTCGACGTTGGCCGCGAAGGTGTCGCCCGCGCACCAGGCGATGCAGTCCTCGCCGGAGTCCGCGAGCACGTGGAATTCCTGGGAACGCGATCCGCCGATCTCGCCGCCGTCGGCATCCACCTTGCGGAAGCGCAGTCCGAGGCGGGTGAAGATCCGCGTGTAGGCGTCGGCCATCCGGTCGTAGGTGGCCTCGAGCGAGGGCTGGTCGAGGTGGAAGGAGTAGGCATCCTTCATCACGAATTCGCGGGCGCGCATCACGCCGAAGCGCGGCCGGATCTCGTCGCGGAACTTGGTGTTGATCTGGTAGTAGTTGACCGGCAGCTGGCGGTAGCTGCGCAGTTCCCGCCGCGCGATCTCCGTGACGACTTCTTCGGCGGTGGGGGCGAAGCAGTATTCGCGTTCATGCCGGTCGCGGATGCGCAGCAGCAGGTCGCCGTACACATCCCAGCGGCCGGTCTCCTGCCACAGTTCGGCCGGCTGGACCACCGGCATCAGGATCTCGAGCGCACCGGCGCGATCCATCTCCTCGCGGATGACCTGCTCGACCCGGCGCAATACCCGCAGGCCCAGCGGCATCCAGGTGAACAGGCCGGAGGACAGGCGCCGGATCAGGCCGGCCCGGAGCATCAGCTGGTGGCTGACGATCTCGGCATCGGCCGGCACTTCCTTCAGCGTGGCGAGCGGGAGTTGTGACAGGCGCATTCGGCGGGGACTTCCTGGCAGGCAGTGGCGGTGCGGCGCCGCATTCTAGCCCGTGGCGCCAGGCTTGTCCCGGCGCGGGCCCGCGCCGGGCGACCGGCCGCATGCTGTAACTGCCAGCCGCGCCGTGGCACTATGACGCCGAGCCCCTGCGATGCCGCTCGAGCGCGGAAATGATCATGCCCGAACCCGGTGACGAACTGCCCACCGCGCTGCCGACGACCGAAGGCCAGCGGCGGCGGGCGATCTACCTGCTGCCGAACCTGCTGACGACCGGCACCCTGTTTGCCGGTTTCTACGGCATCGTCGCGGCCATCGACGGCAATTACACGCCGGCCTGCATCGCGGTGTTCATCGCGGCCATGCTCGATGGCCTCGACGGGCGGCTGGCGCGGCTGACGCACACCGAATCGGAATTCGGCAAGCAGTACGACAGCCTTGCCGACCTCGTCGCCTTCGGCATGGCGCCGGCGATCATCGTCTATCAGTGGGGCCTGAAGACGCTGGCGGACTACGGCTGGGCCTGGGGCAAGCTCGGCTGGCTCGCCGCCTTCGTGTATGCGGTGGCCACCGCGCTCAGGCTCGCCCGGTTCAATGTCGGCGCGCGATCGGTCGACCGGCGGTTCTTCGAGGGCCTGCCGAGCCCATCGGCCGCCGGCCTCGTGAGCAGCATGGTATGGGTTGCCACCCAGCACGGCATCGACGGCCTGCCGGCCCTGGCGCTCAGCACCGCGATCACGGTCAGTGCCGGCGTGCTGATGGTCTCGCGGCTCGCGTACTACAGCTTCAAGGAACTCGGGCCGCGGGGACGGATCTCGTTTGCCTACGTGCTGGTCATTCCGCTGATCTTCGTCCTGATTTCACTGAATCCGCCGATCGTGTGCTTCACGCTCGCCGTGCTGTATGCGCTTTCCGGCGTGACGGTCGCCATCTGGCGGCGCCAGCGCCGCGTCACCAGCCGCGCCCAGCGGCACGACCAGACCTGAGGCCTTGTCCGTGGCGGTCACCGCGCGCCAACGCTTCGCACTCGATGCGATGGGCATTCCCGTGTGGACGCGGCGGCATGCGGCCGCCGAGGCGGCACCGGTCACTGCTCCGGCCACTGCACCGGCCACTGCACCTTTCATTGCACCGGCCAACGTCGATGTTGCCGAGGCATGGCAGCGCCTCGAGGCGTCGGTGCGGACCTGCACGAAGTGCGAATTGCACAAGTCGCGCACCCAGGTGGTGTTCGGCGTCGGCAACCGGCGCGCGCGCTGGCTCATCATCGGCGAGGCGCCGGGCGCCGAGGAGGACCGCCAGGGCGAGCCCTTCGTCGGGCGGGCCGGGCAGCTGCTGACCGAAATGTTGCGCGCGGCGGGCCTCCGCCGTGACGAGGTCTACATCGCCAACATCCTGAAGTGCCGGCCGCCGGAGAACCGGGACCCGAAGCCCGAGGAAGCGGCCAGTTGCGAGCCCTATCTCGAGGCCCAGATCGCGCTGGTCAAGCCGGCGTTGATCCTGGCGGTTGGACGCATCGCCGCCCAGCACCTGCTGCACGACGAGACCCCGGTCGGCAAGCTGCGCGGGCGCATCCACCATTACGGGCCGGACGCGATTCCTGTCGTCGTTACCTACCATCCGGCCTACCTGTTGCGCAGCCCCGGCCAGAAGCGCGAGGCCTGGAATGACCTGTGCCTGGCGATGGCCACCGCCCCGCCCCACGACGCGAGCGACGCAGCGAGCGCCGGATGAGTGCCGCGCTCAAGCCCGACGAAACCGTCATTCGCGACATGCGGCAGTCCGACCTGCCGTCGGTCACCACCATCGAGCAGGCCGTGTATGCCTTTCCGTGGAGCCCGGGGATCTTCCGTGATTGCCTGCTCGCCGGCTACACGAGCCTCGTGCTCGAGCACTCGGGCCGCGTGATCGGCTACGGCATCATCTCGGTGGCCGCCGGCGAGGCACATCTGCTCAACCTCGCGGTCTCCAATGCGGTGCGTGGCATGGGCCACGGCCGGCACCTGCTCGAGCACCTGATGCAGGTGGTGTCCAGGGCCGGTGCCGAACGCATGTACCTCGAGGTGCGTCCGTCCAACACCCGCGCCCTGCATCTCTACGAACGGGCCGGCTTCGAGTTGCTGGGCCGGCGCCGCGGCTATTACCGGGCCCAGGGCGGCACCGAGGATGCCGTGGTCCTCGTCCATCGCTTTCCGCGGCGCCGCTGACCGCGCGCATGGCAAGCGGCACCTGGCGTGACCGGCCGGTCCTGGCTTGGGCCCTCTATGACTGGGCGAACTCGGCCTTCGCGCTCGCGGTGCTCACGGCCTTCGTGCCGGTCATGCTCGGCAGCCACTGGAACGACGGCGCGCCCAGCACCGTGACGACCTTCAGGCTGGGTGCCGCCAACAGCCTGGCCAGCTTCGTCGTGGTCCTGCTCGCGCCCATGCTGGGCGCGATGACGGACCAGGCCCGGCGACGCAAACCCTGGATCGTGCTGTTCACCGCGCTGGGCGTCGTGGCCACGATCCTGCTTGGTGGCGTGGGGCAGGGTGGCTGGCCCGTGGCGATGGCCCTGTTCGTCGCCGCCTCGGTCGGCTTCTTCGCGGCCAACAGCCTCTACGACGCGATGCTGGTCGACGTGGCGGAACCCGTCGCCTTCGACCGCGTGTCGGCGCTGGGCTACGGGCTTGGTTACCTTGGCGGCGCGCTGCTGTTCACCGTGAGCCTCGTCCTGCTCGCCAGGCCACAGGCCTTCGGCCTGGCCAGCCAGACCGCGGCGATCCGTCTTTCCTTCCTGCTCGTCGGGATCTGGTGGGCGCTGTTCACGCTGCCGCTCGTGTTCTGGGTCCGGGAACGGCACGCGACGGCTGCGCCGACGGTTGGTGCCTTCCGCGCCGGCCTCCGGGAGCTCGTGGGCACGTTGCGGTCGTTGCGCAGCCAGCCGAACCTGGTCTGGTTCCTCGTCGCCTACTGGCTCTACATCGATGGCGTGTACACGATCATCAAGATGGCGGTGGACTACGGCCTGTCGCAGGGTCTCTCGACCACCGACGTCACCGCGGCGTTGTTGCTGACCAACTTCATCGGCTTCCCGGCGGCCATCGGCTTTGGTGTGCTGGGCGAGCGGCTGGGCACCCGGACCGGCATCTACATTGCGCTTGCCGTGTACATCATTGCCACCTTCCTCGCCGTGTTCCTGACCACGGCCCCGCAGTTCTACGGGCTCGCCGTGACCATCGGCCTCGTGCAGGGTGGCGTGCAGTCGCTGAGCCGCTCGCTGTTCGCCCGGCTGATTCCGCCGGAGAAGAGCGGCGAGTACTTCGGGTTCTTCAACATGCTCGGCAAGTTCTCGTCGATCCTCGGTCCGTTCCTGGCCGGCACGGCTGCGCTGCTGGCCGGCAGCCAGCGCATCGGCATCCTGTCCATCCTCGTGCTGTTCATCGCGGGGCTCGTGCTGCTTGCCAGGGTCAGGGTGCCGGCGGCAGGCGCGTTGCCTTCGTCCGCCGGATGAAGGCGCGGATCTCGGCGGAGCCGGCCGGGGCGTCGTAGCGCAGTCTGAGGTAGCTGCCGGCGACGGCCTGCACGGCGGGCGCCAGTTCCGGGCGCAGCGCGGCGATGGCCGCCGCATACTCGCCGGCACCCTCGGTGGGAGCACGCGGGCGGGCCACGGCCGCCATGCGCCGGCAGAAGTCCTGCCAGGCCTGTTCCACCGGATCCAGGCGTTCCGCTCCGCGGCGCATGCCGAACCACGTGAAGAGGATGAGCAGCAGGCCCATCGTCAGGGCACAGGCCAGGGCGATGTCGCGCAGTGACGGCGAGGCGATGCCGAGGCGCTCGAGCAGTGCCGATTGCTGGTCCGGCCCGAAGGCCAGCACCCACCGATCCCAGGTGGCGTTGACCGCATCCCAACCCATGGCCAGGCGTTCCAGCCACGGGCCGCTGCCGAGCACCGGCAGGTGGTCGCCGGCGAAGCCGGGCAGCGCCGCCTCGAGTCCTTTCTCGATCCGTTCCGGGGCCACCGCGGCGGTGGGATCGAAGCGCAGCCAGCGGCCGTCCAGCCAGACCTCGGTCCAGGCGTGGGCGTCGGACTGGCGCACGATCCAGTAGTCGGCCACCGGGTTGCGCTGTCCTCCCTGGTAACCGGCCACCACCCGCGCAGGGATGCCGGCCGCGCGGGCCAGCACCGCGAAGGCCGATGCGTAGTGCTCGCAGAATCCGGCGCGCGTGTCGAACAGGAACTCGTCGACCGGATGGCGGCCAAGGGCCGGCGGTTCGAGCGTGTAGCGGAAATCCTGTTCGCGGAACATGCGCAGGATGCCGCGCAGGTAGGCCATGTCGGACGCGGAAGAACCACGGAGCCGCCGGGCCAGCGCCACCGCGCGCGGGTTCGTGCCGTTCGCCAGTTCGAGGTTCACGGCACCGGGAACGGCCCGGGCGGTGAAGCCCCCCGCGGCGACCGAGCTGCCATGCCACGCGATGCGACGCTCGAGCGGACGGTCGCTCAGGAGTTCGAGCGTGGGCGTGAGCCTGGCGTCGGGGACATCCCAGGCGATCGGTGTCTCCAGCGGCAGCAACCAGCGCTGGTGGCTGGGCTCGAGCGTGATCTCGTAGCGATAGACCGGTGCGGCGCCCGGTTGTGGTGGCAGGCGGCTCGCCACCGCGGGTTCGCGTCCGTGGATCGACGCCGGATCGGCACGCCAGCCCCGGCCGTCGAACTCCTCGAGCACGGGCCCTCGCCAGTAGAGCGCCGACGGCGGTGGTGCCGTGCCGCTGAACCGGACGCGGAATGCCACCTCGTCGGACTGCGCGAGCTGCGTGATGTCGCCGGGGCTCATCCGGTCGGTCAGGCCGGTCTGGCTGGCGCCACCGTCGGTGGGTACCGCCCAGAAGGGGCCGGGCAGCCGCGGGAACAGCAGGAAGAGCGCCAGCGCGAGCGGCAACCCATGCAGCAGCAAGCGCCCGACTGCCCGCAAGGCCCGGCGCGTCGGCAAGAGGCCGGCCGGGCGCGCGCTCTGCACCAGGGCCAGCAGGCCGATCACGATGCCGGCCGCGAGTTGCGGCACCGACAACAGCGACTGCTCGCGGAGGAACCCGGCGAACAGCACGAACCACGCGATCAGGATCACGATGCTGCGGTCGCGGGTCGAACGCGTTTCCAGGAATTTGAGCGCCAGCATCAGGATGAGCAGGGCCGAACCGGCGTCGAGGCCGGAGATCCGCCGGAACGACACGACGATGCCGACCGCACCCGCCACCGTCAGGCCCACGCGCAACACGAGGCCAGGCAGGGGCCAGCCCTTCAGTGCGGCTCCCAGCCGCCACGCGATCGCAACCAGCAGGCTGGCGAGTACCCACGGCGGCATGGTGGCGACGTGGGGCAGGGTGACCGTGCCGATCAATCCCGAAAGCCAGATCAACTGGCCTGCCGAGGCACTGGTGCCGTCGGCTGTGCGTGAGCTGCCGATCAGGCCAGCGCCGGAGCCAGGCGCCTCCCACTCGTGGGGAAGTTCCTTCATGGGGACTTCCCGAGCGGCTCCGAGGCGGCTTCCCAGGTGGCCAGTGCCGCCAGGCTGCGGTGCACGTGTTCGACGCCGGTGGCGAGGGGCAGCTCGAGTCCCGGCAGGCGCAACCCGAAAGGCTGGCCACTCGCCTGCGCGTCGATCACGAGGCGGGCCAGGAGCGACAGGCGGCGTTCGGGATCCACGGCCG